>CAZPEJ010000062.1:0-13961 GCA_964585465.1 uncultured Ardenticatenaceae bacterium | reverse complement strand
CAATAGTATCACGGCATGAGGTCATCAATTGACACTCTGCTGACGGAGATTAGGGATTTGCCAATCTCTAATCTCCAATCTCACAGTTACAAACCTTAAACTCGAAACTCGAAACTAAATGAGGTAATCGTATGAATCAACAACCTCTGCACGCAAATAATCAAGAAAAAGGGCAAAGTATTGTCATTGTGGCCATGGTAATGATTGGTCTTTTGGCTATGGTTGGGTTGGCAGTAGATGTCGGGCTGGTGTATGCGCGTGGGGCAGCTTTGAGCAAGGCGGTAGATTCGGCCGTTTTAGCGGCCGTTACCGAAGTCATTGACACCGAAGACCTTGGCCCCGCCGACCTGAAAGCCGGGCAGTTCCTCAACGCCAATAACATGCCCATCAGCGTCACCCAATCCCTCAACACTTCGGCCGATTTAAACCCATTAGGAGCTATTGAATACGCCATCACTGCCACCTGGCCCGTTGACCTCTACTTCTTGCGCCTGGTCGGCTGGGAACAGATAGATGTCACCCGTTCCGCCGCCGCCGCCTACTTCCCCATCACCGACCTCTATGCCAGCCGCCGTGTAGAAGATGGAGCCCTTAGCACCTCCAACCAGGCGGTTTTTGGCCCATTTGCCTGTTCGTCACAGGGTGATCCCTTCTCTCCATTAGTTCCTACCTGGACTGACGCTTATCGTAAAAACGGTGGTACTTACCAGTACCGGATTCTTGTCCCTGGTGATTACCCCTACGATATAGTACGAGTAGAGTTATTTGATCCAGATTCTTATAACAGTGCTAACAATGAAGGGACTGTTGCCCATACTCTCCCATGGATTGAGGACGGCCGTCCTGCCGTAGAAACTCTTTCCTGTACAGGCACTCGCCTAAATCCGTGTTTACTTGACACACAAGAAGACGAACTATTAGGACTACCGCTTGACCAGGTAAATCCCTGGTGGTTCATGCGGATAGATGAAAACCGTTATGGTAATGGGAGTGGTTCTGCGTGTAATCTTCCTGGCTCTTATACCGCCACTTACAATACACAAACTTTTTTTGAGTTGTATTATTACCAGCGCACCCCTAGCGGCACCCCAGTTCGTATTGAATTGGCCCGTTACACCGGGCAGGTTGAGGACGGAGTGCGTGATAGTGGGGATCATGACACAGATTTGCGCTGGGTTTCCCCTGGGGGAGCCACAAGTTACGATCAAGAGGTTTTTGTGCCTATAGATCCGGGTGGCCCGGTCGGCAATGGTGGTATTCCTCGTACCTTTGAAGTGAGTATTTCCCAAGATTTATTGAATGTTATGACAGACCCAGAATCAGGAGACCGATACATCTACCTGGACGTGACAGCCAATTCTGGTTCATCAGAAAACGGGTTTGAAATTTGGGCCGGGCCTAATAACTATGTGGATACCGTTCCAAGTGATGTCAATGCCCGCAATGTGCAAATTGTCAACAACCCAGGGTCACACAGTTCCTATGGTGTTACTGTTTTTGCAATGGGGAATTTACCCTTAAACTCCAACTATGGGAGTACTGTAGAAATACCGCTCCTTTACATTCCACCAGAATACGCGGGTAAAACAGTCTATGTCAGTTTGTTTGATCCAGATTCCCAGGCACAACCACCTGTCGTTTTTTATTTTGATTCACTGGCCTTTACAGCTGATGGCTCTGATAACCACTATGACGAAACCCGCACCGACTGGGCCAAAGCCTTTGCTGTTAGTGGTGTCACGGACCCAGACGGTTATATCGGGCGTTGTGTACCAGGTTCTTGCGACAACCAATGGGTAGACCCACCTTATGAAATTACCATTCCCACCTTGGATCCGGACGCAGATTGCAGCGGGGCAAACCCCAACATTGATGAATGCACTCCGTTTTTTGGTGGTCGTTTAATAGCACATTACAGGGGTGGTCCCAACGATAGTTATGGCTGGCAGATTTCTTTGCCGGGTCTGCCGTATTTAGTGAAATAGTAAAGTCACACAAAGGAAATCGAGAAGGTCTTGATTCTTACTTCCTTGTGAGTCTCTCTGCCTCCTCTGTGTTCCTGTATCGTAACCCTATTTTTTTACGGGCATGACACCTGGTGTGTCATGTCCAGGGGTAGCCTTTTATGAACCAACCAACAACCCAGAAACACAAACAACCCCGCTCGGAAGCTGGACAGGGCATTGTGGAGTACTTGATCATCCTGTTTTTTGTCGGCATTGCTGTGGTGGCGATTGTCTCCGTCTTGGAGCCAGCCATTGCCAATGTTTTCTCCGAACTTGTGAGTGATGCCCCGGTCGCTCCACCCGCCCTGTTAGCCTACACCCCGCCAGCCACTTTCACCCCGGAGGGTGGCCCACCACCGCCCCCACCCGGCCCCGGCACACCCAGTGCCACCCCTTCTCCCACAGCTACCCCCACCGAAACCGCCACCGCTACCACCACAGCTACGGCAACCAATACACCCCAATATGTGGCGTGTGAATATGTAGCAGTAGACAGCACGGTGTTGATTGAGGGGGAACATCTGGTATATCAGGTGGGAGGGAGTGGGAGTGCGGCTGGACATAACTGGGTAGCCACATTGGCTTATGGCGGGGGAATCACCATGCAAGCCCAGCCGAATAGTGGGGTGGATACTGGGGCAGGAGTCAACGGCCCTTCAATGGGGTATTTCGCTCGCATTACTACCGAAGGGGATTATTACACCTTTGTGCGGGCCTGGCCAGATACCAGCAATGCCACCGGCAATGATTCGGTGCATACCGGGCATGGTACAACCCGCACCAGTCCCAATGAAGGGTTGACAGGCTGGACTTCTACCAGCGGCTTCACCTGGCGGCGGTTGGACACACCCACACATTTAACGCCGGGGCGGCAACAATTAACCATTTGGATGAAGGAAGATGGGTTGGTGGTTGACCGGGTGATGTGGAGTACCAATCCAGATATTGTGGCGCAAGGAAGCGGCGGGGATGGCGGGGCAGAAAGTGTGGCTCCGGCTGGTTGCCCCGGGGTTCCGTTAGCCACAGCCACCAACACTCCAACAGCCACCCATACCCCCACACCTACATTTACACCTACTAATACACCAACCAGCACACCCACTCTTACTCCCACACCGACCAACACCCCGGTGCCTGTGACAGTGGTTTTTTACAGTGAGGCTGGTAATGATGGGTATGTGTTGGAAAATACGGAAACCTCTAACACAGGTGGTTCGATTGACAGTGGCAGTACAACGATTCGCATTGGAGATGATAATGCCGACCGCCAATACAAAGGTGTTGTCAGCTTTGATACGGCGAGTTTGCCAGACGGGGCAACGATTGTCAGTGTGCAGTTGCAGTTGAGACGGCAAGGTGTCAATGGCAGTCCGCAAACAATTGGTGGTGGCACCATCTATGTAGACGTAGCTCCGACATCTGGTTTCTCTAGTAACTATGCGCTGCAAACCGGAGACTTCCAGGCCTCTGCCAGCGCGGTCGGGGTAACGAGCTTGAGCTTCCCGGCCAACAATAATGATTGGACAACTGGAATGTTTAATGCGGCCGGGCTGACAGCTATTAACAAAACGGGGCGGACTCAGTTGCGCCTGTACTTCTCGGTGGATGATAATGACAACAGTGTGCGGGATACGCTACAGGTCAACTCTGGGGATCAGGGTGGGACAGGTAGTGACCCGGTGTTGATTGTGACTTATTTACCGTAGGTTTTTTTGGGGGGCACGGGGTTGAAGTACGGTTAAAGCACGGTTGAAGCACGGTTAAAGCACGGGGTTAAAACCCCGTGCTACCGGACAACGCCCTGTAAACAGGGCTTGGGAACGGTTCATCCGTAACAGGTGTCTACACAAGTCTGGCTCTTTGGTAATTCAAGGGGTTGACAACCAATGAAACGTGAAACGTAAAATATGCCCAGAGGGGGTTTACGTTTCACGTTTTACGTTTCACGACAAACCCCATAAAATCCGAAGAACTCACAAGTCTATGTCCAAAACACAACATGTCCGCAGAGAAGTTGTATGGTTATCATTTTGGGACTGGTGTAGTAAGAGGATCGGAGACGGGTGTCATCTCTAATCTCTAATCTCAAATTTTCGGGCTGGTATTATGGTTCGCTGGCGATAATGATGAGGGTGGTGCCAGCAAGCAGGCGGTTGGGGTTGGTGAGTTTGTTGGCCTCGATGATGCTTTGAATGGTGACGTTGTATTTTTGGGCGATGGTGGTGAGGCTTTCCCCAGGTTGGACGATGTGGGTGATGGCGTTGGGGGGGGCGACGGTGGCCGCAGCGGGATAGGCGGGGTTTTCGGCCGTTTCTGAGTCTGTCTGTACTGGAATAAATATCTGGCCGGGTTCGGCCGGGGTGGTGACGGGGTAGGGTTCGGCCACATCAGAGGGTGGGGTGATGACCGGGGGGGTGATGGTGGGTAGTGCAGGAACAGGCTCCTGCGGCGGTAAAACCATTCCTTCCCCCATAATGGCAGGTATTACGGTGTTGAAGATAAACGGCCGTAATAACCCAATCACCAACACTGTCCCTAATAAAACCAGTGCCAAAATGGCAAACTTCAACCATTCGCCACGATTTTCTTGTTCGTTCATGACCTCTCCTCCTGTTTTGAACATCATACCCTTTTACAAGTTTTGCGGCAAGTGATGTTCGTACCGTTCTTTGACTAGCTTTCCACCCCGCTTTATAATGCCCACCTATGGCGACTGATGACAACAAATCTTTGCCCTCCACTTTATACACGGAGGAGTATTTTTTAACAGCCTGTGAAGGGTACGACGTTTTTCTGGAATCGGAGGGGGTGCAGCTTTCCCGCCGTTTAACCGAAGCCTTTGCCGTAGCGCAAGTTCTCCCTGGAATGCGCGTATTAGATGTGGGGTGTGGGCGGGGGGAAATTGTGCGCCACTGTATCCGCCTGGGGGTGGAGGCGTATGGGGTGGATTATGCGGAGGTGGCTACTCAAATGACACGAGAGGTGATAACGGCCGAACAAACCACCCTAACGGCCGATTCTTTTTCCCCTTCTCGTGCCGGGGTGTGTCGTTGTGATGCCAAAAAACTGCCTTTCCCCACTGGTTATTTTGACCGCGTGTTAATGTTTGACGTAGTAGAACATCTTTACCCCTGGGAACTGCATCAAGCCATGTTGGAGGTACGACGGGTGTTGAAGGATAACGGCCGTTTTATCATTCACACCGCCCCCAACCGATGGTACGATGCCTATGCCTACCCCTGGGTGCGGCGGGTACGCACCCTGTTGGGCCAAGGCCACAAATACCCCCAAGACCCCCGCGCCATAACCCCGGTCAACCAGGATGTACACGTCAATGAACAAGATATGTTGAGTATGCGCCGCACCCTGAAAGCGGCTGGTTTTAAGGGGCAGGTGTGGTTAGACTCGCCACCACAAAACCGGCAAGAAAACCCCCTGATGGCAGGGTTGCGCTACATCGCTTTTGAACTACCACCATTCCGTTGGTTTTTTGAGCGCGAAGTGTTTGCAGTAGCAGAAAAAAACCCACTGGTTCGATAAGTGTGGCCGTCACGACTCAGCCCTTTGAAGACATACGATGTCGCGCAGAAACGCAGGGAGGGAAGACCCTCTGCGGCTTTGCACCTCGGCGCGAGAAACCTTATTTCCGATAAACTCTGTTAAATCTAAGCCATTCTGCCTGAAAAAACGTGACCCACCCACAAAAACACACCCCCAAAATATGGATTGTTCTGATTCTCCTGGTTGCTTTTTTCCTTTCCACTCACCAACTAAACCACATTCCCCCTGGCCTGACCCATGATGAAGCCAATCATGCCCAAGAGGCATTAACCATTCAATCGGGGATACATCAGCTTTATTTGCCGTTGGGGTATGGGCGTGAACCGATGTATAGCTATTTGCTGGCGGGGAGTATGGGGCTGTTGGGCAATCACCTGGTTGTTTTGCGTGGGGTGACGGTACTATTTCACCTGTTGACGCTTTGTATCACCTATGCCTGGGGGCGCAAAACATTTGGGGAGCAAACGGCCGTTTTGTCCATCTCACTCATGGCATTTTCCTTTTGGCCCCTGGCTGTCAGCCGCGAAGCATTGCGGTCGGGCATCATGCCTTTTTTTATGGGTGGGGCGGTGTTTTGTTGGGAATCATTGGCTACCAGCTATCAGCTATCAGCTAAAAGCTATCGGCGGGTGGTGCTGAATGTTGTAGGGCTGGCGGGCTGTGTGGGGGCGACGTTGTATATTTACCTGGCGGCACGGGCGACCTGGGTGGTGTTTCCTCTGTTTTTATTGTACCTGGGGCTGTTTCATCGCCACCTGTTTCGGGGGGTCTGGTTGCCGATGCTGGTGGGTATTGGCGGCGGGTGGCTGCTCAGTGTGCCCATGTTCCAATACATTCAGGCTCACCCAGAAGTTTCGACGCGGCTGGATATGTTGCAACGGCCGTTACACGATTTACAAACAGGCAATTTAGCTCCCCTGCTCAAAAACGGGGGCGAAGCGTTCCTGGCTTTTATCTGGCCGGGGCGTGGGGATCATTTCCTGGCCTACAATCTGCCGGGGCGACCCGTGTTAGATGGGATTTCGGCCGTTTTTTTCCTCATTGGCCTGTTCACCTGCCTCTATCACTGGCGCAAACCCCCTTATGCCTTTCTGCTACTCTGGTTTGTCACCGGCATTTTGCCCTCGCTCATCACCGGCCCCACCGCCAACACCACCCGCAACATAGCCGCCCTGGCCCCCACATTTTTGTTGCCAGCCGTTGGCTTTATGCAGGTGGTTTCGAGTTACTCAAACTGGACGGCTGCGCCTTCTTCCAGGCCCCGGTTGCCACTTTATGCTGCCCTGTTTTGGCTGGTTTTTGTGGTTGTCACCTCGGCACGGGATTATTTTGTGCGTTGGGGGGAATCGCCACAGGTACGCGGGGCTTATCAGCACACGGTAGTGGAAATGTTGCGTTACCTGAATGGGAAAACGACCGATTCCCCCATCACTATTTCCTCTGTTTACCCTGGCCCGGCACACGACCCCACCCTGGTTCCCCTGTTTGCCCCGCGCCATGCCTCCCGGTTGCGCTGGGTGGATGCCCGGTATGCCCTAATTTTTCCGGCTGGGCGGCCGGGGTACGCGCTCATTCCTGCCTCTACCCCGCCCCACCCAGCCTTTGCCGCCTGGCTGCACCCCCTGGACACGGTACAGTTGCGCCCAGATGACCTGGATCCCAGTTTTACTTTTTACCAGTTGACCGTCAGCGAGATGCCAGCAGATGTATTGGCTGATTTTGCTGGGGCGGTGCAATTAACGGCCGTTTGGTGGCAAAAAAATCCTGTCTCCCCTGGGGAAACGGCCGAATTGTTGACCATGTGGCACATTCAAAACCCGCAGCAAGTTGGCCCCCTGATTCCTCCGACGTTTACCACCGACATGGTATTGTTTACCCACGTCTTAAAACCAGATGGCACGATTTTGGCACAACGGGATTCGTTAGAAGCCCCTTCTTGGGATTGGCAGGCGGGGGATGTGGTGGTGCAGCTTCATCCGGTGTTTATTCCCCCAGAAACCCCGGTCGGTTTGTATGAAACGGCCGTTGGCCTGTATGACCGCCAATCAGGTCAACGGCTCACTATTTTAGAACCAGATGGAATGAATGGAGACGGCCGTTATTTTATTCCTCCGCTCTCCATCGAAAACCGTCCTTAACCAGTTCAAGAACAGATGCCCCTTACCGTACCTGGGTGGAGAGAAAATCTAAAATATCAATTTTGGTCAAAATCCCTTGCACCTCGTCCCCAATGGCGATAATAACGGCACTGCGATTGCTAAAAATAGCCATCAAGGTTTCCAACGGTGTTCCTGGGCGCACAACGGGAGCGTTTCGGTCAATAATAAACTCGATGGTTTCATCTGCTTCATGGGTGTGACCACCCAGCAGCATGTGGTTGAGCAGGTCAATTTCGGTGACAAGACCCAGCAAACGGCCGTTTTTATCCACCACCGGCAGCTGGGAAATGTTGTGATTCTTTAAGACCGCCACCACATCCCGCATCTTATCCGAAGGTTTGGCCGTGATTACCTTGCCATCCCCCTTAGAGCCTTGAATGTCGCTGGCGCGAAAATCTACCCAGGAGCGTTCCAACAGCCCGTTTTCCCGCATCCACTCATCATCAAACACCTTGCTCAAATAACGGGAGCCGGAATCGGGGATAATAACCACCACCAAATCTTCCGACCCCAGGTTATGCTCGCGGGCATATTTGATGGCAGCGGCAACGGCCGATCCCGATGACCCACCACTAAAAATCCCCTCCTCGCGCACCAAACGCCGCGCCATTAACAAACTTTCGCGGTCGCTCACCTGTACAATAGTGTCTACTACACCCAAATCTGTGGTGCCAGGGAGAAAATCTTCCCCAATACCCTCCGTTTTATACGTTTCAGCTTTGGTATAACGGCCGCTTCGGTGCAATTCGTACAAAATCGAACCAATTGGATCCGCCCCCACCACCTTGACACGCGGGTTTTTCTCCTTCAGGTAACGGCCGGTACCAGAGATGGTGCCGCCTGTGCCCATGCCAGTGACAAAATGGGTGATTTTGCCGTTCGTCTGCTGCCAAATTTCCGGGCCGGTGGTCTCGTAGTGGGCCTGGGGGTTGACCGGGTTGTAATACTGGTTTGCCAGAATGGAGTTAGGGGTTTCTTCCACCAATCGGCGGGCTACCGAGTAATAACTGCGTGGGTCTTCCGGCTCAACGGCCGTTGGGGTGACCACCACTCGCGCCCCAAACGCCCGCAACAACAAAATTTTCTCCTTCGACATCTTATCAGGCATGACAAAAATACAGCGATACCCCTTAATAGCCGCAGCAATCGCCAACCCCACCCCGGTATTACCCGAAGTCGCCTCAATAATCGTGCCGCCCGGCTTCAATTTGCCACTACGCTCTGCATCCTCAATAATCGGCGGGCCAATCCGGTCTTTCACCGAGCCGCCAGGGTTAAAAAACTCCACCTTTGCCAACACCGTGCAGGCCAGGCCACTCGTGACCGAGTTCAGCTTCACCAGGGGGGTGTGACCAATTGTGTCCACAATACTCTTATAATACTCAACGGATTCCATTACATCATGTTGGGTTTCTGTTATCATTCTTTATCACCTGTGGGAAATAGGATAACCGGTAGTATACACCAGAAAGAAACGAGACAAATGGTAGTCAAAAGGTCATGTTTTCCACCTGGCAACCATTCAGACATGTGATGTTTCACTTGTTCGTCGCTGGGCAATTTGCCGTTACGAAACATCGCCTGTCTTGATGACGAAGGAGCAGCTTAATGAACTTATGGGGTATTGGCAGTTTTGATAATGACGCGGCGGTTGATTGGTTGTTTGCTTTTGGCGACAATGATTTTCGCCTGATAGACCGTACCCTGGCAGGGGCGGCTCACCTGACAGATGTGGATGTTTTGGAGGTGGCAGAAGCGTGTGAAGTGTTGGCTGCGGCCGAGTGTGTGGCAGCAGCGTGTGGGGTTCCGTCCGATATTTTACCAGATGAAATTTTGGCCTGGGTAGAGGAAAACAGTCCCATGCAGGTGAAACCCGCCTATGTGGTTATGTCCCGCCAGGCGGTCGGGCGAGTGCTGAAACAATCAGAATTGCGGGATTACTGGGTGGCTCATGAACGGTTGCAGGCCTGGGAAACGGCCGTTTCTGACCTGCAACACCGTCTTTCTCAAATTCCTTAAAATTTAGGGGTCTTATCGTCAACTGGTTAACCGACAGATTTAACCGTTAAACATTTGCCACGTCGGATGAAAAGCAGATAAACGCATAATGCCCGACGGCCCCATCCGTTTATCTGTTTCTATCACTACCCAGTAATCAGTAGGGATTAGAGGGCCAATCTCTAATCCCTAATCTCCAATCTCACAATAAAGATGTTCGTTTATGCCCTCTGTGAGTATAGAAACACCCATGTTAAACGTCCTGAAACTAGAACACAAAATTCAACAAGTGGTTGAAAACAAACAAATTTTGGGGTTGGCGGTTGCCATTATTCAAGAAGGCAGGCTAATTTATGTGCGCGGGTTTGGCAGTACCACGACCCCCAACGGGGAAGAACCAGTGCCCACCGTTACCCCATACACCTTGTTTCCCTTTGGGGCCATCAGCACCAACTTTTGCGCGGCTCTCATTCTGCGCCTGGTGGAGCAGGGAAAACTTGATTTACAGCAGCCAGTGGTGAATTATTTACCAGGGTTTTCATTTAGCCATGCCGCGTGGGGCAGGCAGGTGACATTAACACACCTGCTCAGTCACACGGCCGGATTACCCGCTACCAATAGGTTGTGGGGAGGGCGTGATTCCGATGTTTTGCGCCGTTTTGTGTGGCAGGTGTTACCCCATTACAGTTTGTTGGCGGAGCCGGGGCGGTTTCATCTCTTCAGCGAGGGTGGCATCTCTCTGGCGGGTCACATCGCCGAGGTGGTGATGGGGCGGCAGTATGAGGCGTTGTTGCAGGAGTGGGTCTTTGCTCCGTTGCAGATGGATGATTGCACGTTTGACCCGACGGTTGCCATGACACATCCGTTGGCTTTGCCGCAGGAGATGGATGAAAACGGCCGTTTCCGTCCCATTCGCCAGATGCCCCACAACCCGGCAGGTCATCCATCAGGTTTTGTTTACGGCCGTATCCTGGACTTAATCAACCTGGCTACCATGTATTTGCAGCAAGGCCATTACAATGGGCAACCCTTCCTCACCCCGGCCTCTGTTCACACCATGCAGCAGCTTCATGGGTTACGTTATGTGGAGGCAGCCGCTTACCCAATGGCCCACAGCTTTACGGGTTACGGGTTGGGGTTTGTGGTAGGGTCTTACCAGGGCAAACGAATGGTGCGGCATGGGGGGCATCTTTTTAGCAGTCAATACTTCTTTGATTTGTTCCCCGACCAACAGAGTGCCCTCATTTTACTCACCAACGCCAGCCAGGATGAAACCCTGCTCCAACTGGTGCAAACGCTCTATCAACAGCTGTTAAACCTGCCGGAATCGTTCGTCATCGAATCTCCCCTTGCACCTCGCCCGTTACCTTCCCTGCCACTGGCTGCTTGTGAAGGTATTTATTTGCAAGTGGAACAGGGGCGATTAACGGCCGTTATCGTGGAAGATGACACGTTGGCTTTGTTCCAAGACGATGAAGGGTTTCCCCTGTTTCCCTACGGGCCAGGGCAATTTTATTATGTGGTGGGTGAGGGGTTGCGAGTGCCCGTCACTTTTTTACCGGAAGTAGATGGCCCGGTGCAGCACCTTTTGATTGATGGCACACCCTACCATCGGCTGGAAATTGACCCTACCTTTGAGCCAGATGCCAGCCAGTGGCGGCCGTTTGTGGGGGTGTATCAAGAAACCAACAATCCCAACCAGGAAGAGATTTTTCACATCCGTTTGGAGGAGGAACAGCTATGGGTGGCTCAGGGGCAGGCAGAGGTGGCAGCCACGCCGTTGGGTGAGGGGGTTTTTATTAGCCCTTATGGTTTGATGCAGTTTGCAAAAGCAGAAAACGGCCGTTCTCCCTTCTTCACCCTAGGCAAAGCAGTGAGATACGGCCGTGTTCTACACAACTAACCATCAAATATACAACAATTGATTCTCAATCTCATCGGCCGTCATGACATTCAACAAAACAGCTAGTCGGCGAGCTAATTCATAGGGGCCACGCTGTGAGCCAATAATAATACCAAAATGTGACTTGCCGTTAACAATGTATTCTCTGTGCAAATTCTCAAAGTGAACCCGGTTATGTGTGAATACACAACGTTCCAGTGTGACAGCCCGTGTCAAATGATCGATATCTTCTTGCGCCAGCATTTTTTCATCGCGTGCAGTCACAACATCAAACCCACGCGCTCGCAACAATGTGGCAACCAGGACAGAGACATCTTCATCCAGGTAAAACGTAGCGAACAATTTCATGCCAAAACAGAGTCCTGTTGCAAAACAGGGTGAATCAATGTTTCAGGAACTCGATTGATTTCGATATAGTGATTGATTTCTGCCTGGTTTTCAGCATAGTAAGCTAATGCTCCAAAGATCTGCGCCAATGTCAGATGTGGCAAATGGATAGGAATCTCTTCTGGACTTATCCCAATCCGCCACAACTCTACAATGGCCCTTACCGGTGTTTGGGTGTTCCGAACGACAGGTTCACCACCCAAGATGGTTACACTTTTTACAACATAAGAATGGGCTACAACATTCATAAGTACCTCACTGATTTTGGGTGATCACCCATCATAAACTTTCCTGCAAAGCATGTTCAAAGATGGTCAGACCGTCGTTGATTTGGGCTTCGGAAACCACCAGGGGAGGAATCCAACGCAGCGTGTTGCCATAGGTGCCGCAGTTGAGCAAGAGCATATTCTGTTTTAAGACCGCTTTTTGCATTCTTTTTACCAAATCCCCATCTGGTTTGTGGCTGCCAGGCAGGCTCATTTCCACCCCCACCATCAACCCTAGGCCCCGTACTTCCCCAATTTGTGGGTAACGGTCTTGCAACTCTTCCAACCCATCTTTTAGCTGTTGCCCTCGTTCGGCCGCATTTGCCACCAACCCTTCGTCGCGCAAAACCTGGATGGTGGCGGTGGCAGCAGCCGCCGCCAGGGCGTTGCCGCCATAGGTGCCACCATGGGTGCCAGGTAACCACTTTTTCATTAAATCAAGCGGGGCAGCAATGCCGCTCATCGGTACCCCAGAAGCCAGCCCTTTCGCCATCACCAATATGTCGGGCAACAGGTTAAAATGTTCCAGGGCAAAAAATTTACCAGTACGGCCGAATCCCGATTGCACTTCGTCGAAAATGAGCAAAATGCCATGTTGGTCACAAATTTGCCGTAATCCCTGCATAAACCGGGTGGGTGGCACCACATACCCCCCTTCACCGAGGACAGGTTCAATGAGAATAGCGGCCGTTTCCTGGGGCGCGGTCTGGCTGTGCAGCAGGTGTTCTAGCTCGTTGAGGCAAAAATCTGTCGTGGTGTCATCACGCCAGCCGTAGCGGTAGCTGTAGGGGTAGGGCACAACAAACACCCCGGCAGCCAATGGTTGATACCCCATGCGATACACCGTTTTGCTAGTGGTCATGGCCATCGCCTGGTTGGTGCGGCCATGAAACGAACCCTGGAAAACAATGATATTCGGCCGTCCGGTGGCGTGGCGCGCCAGTTTCACCGCCCCTTCAATCGCCTCGGCCCCGCTGTTGCTAAAGAAAAAACCATCCAACTGTGCTGGCACCACCGTTCGCAGTTCAGCCACCAGGTTAACCAGACTGGCCGGGTAAACAATGTTGATTTGCCCATGTAGCAGTTTGGCAGCCTGTTCCTGAATGGCCTTTACCACTTTGGGGTGGCAATGACCGGTGTTTGTCACACCAATGCCACTGGTAAAGTCGAGGTAACGATTACCGGCCGTGTCGTATACATAACACCCTTCGGCATGGTCAACCACAATATCTGAGAGATGTGTCCAGACAGGGGACAAATGTTGGGCAGTTTCGGTGAGGTGAGTCATCTTTTTATCCTTCTTATCATCAATTGACGTTCTGTTTTAGGAAATTGGAGATTGGAGATGAGAGATTGGCTAATCTCCAATCGCAATGAAAATGTCAGTTTACGCGCTGCGCGCTGATTGAGTGACAACTATCATTTTCATCAAATGTTCAACGATTAAATCTGTCAGTCAGTCAGGCTCTCCGCAAGTATAGTATACCATCCTGAAAGGATAGGCGTAACGATTATAGTTTATCGGAAATAAGGTTTTTCGCGCAGAGGCGCGGGGCGTAAAGAGTCTTTTCTTCCTGCGTCTCTGCGCGACATTCAGGAACACGGAGTAAATAACCTATAAGAGATTAGAGATTGGAGATTAACAATTGGTTCAATCTCCAATCTCCAATCTCCAATCTCA
>CAZPEJ010000061.1:0-14020 GCA_964585465.1 uncultured Ardenticatenaceae bacterium | reverse complement strand
ACATGGCATACAAACTAGACAAAACTGGCGTGAATGGCATGGTGTTGTTTAACCGCTTTTACCAGCCAGATTTCGATCTAGAAACCCAAGCCGTTTTACCCAGCCTCAGCTTGAGCGAATCGGCCGAATTACGGTTACGCCTGCGCTGGGTTTCCATTCTCTACCCCCACCTGAAAGCAGATTTAGCCATTACCGGCGGCATTCACACCGCCAAAGACGTACTGAAAGGGTTAATGGCGGGGGCGAAAGTCACCATGATAGCTTCCGCCCTGTTGCAACATGGCATTGACCACCTGGCAACCGTGCTGGCCGGTGTCAACCTGTGGTTAGATGACCACAACATAGACACCGTAACCTCGTTAATCGGCCGTATGAGCCAGGAACAAGTCGCCGACCCCGCTGCACTGGAACGTGCCAATTACATGAATGTCCTGAAATCCTACAGCGAAAAATAGAACCCTGAAGAAAAGACAGTCACAGCGGGCATAAACTGACATATTCACTGAGATTAGAGATTGGAGATTGGCCAATCTCCAATCTCCAATTTCCCATCTCCTTCAGCAAAACGTCAATTTATAACCTGATGCAACCTGGAACGCGGATAAACACAAATAAAACGGAGTAACGCGGATTTTTCGGTCAATCAAATTGACTATTTTTGACCTGCAAAAACCCGCCAAACCCACAAACTCCGCGTTCCATTCAAAACCTGTAAAAATGATAGACAAGTTGAAACATCCCCCTCTTTATGGTAAGCTGTAGCACCTTTCCACAACATATTTTATTCCCACAACCTCTCATGAAGGAGCGCAACTCATGTCCAAAATCGTTACAATTGAACGCTTCATCCTTGACCACCAGCCAGATTATGCACGCGGTGAATTCACTAATCTGCTCTATGACATTGCGCTGGCAGCAAAAATTATCGCTCACAAGGTGAACCGCGCTGGACTGGTAGATATTTTGGGGCGGGCAGGGGCCCTCAATATCCAAGGAGAAGACCAACAAAAGTTAGATGTTTACGCCGACGACATCATTTTTCGCATCTGTGACCATACCGGTCGGTTATGTGTCATGGCTTCTGAAGAAAACGAAAGTTTGCTGCACATCCCAGAGCAGTACAAAAAAGGAAGTTATGCCCTGGTTTACGACCCGCTGGATGGTTCTTCTAACATAGATGTAAACATTAGCATTGGCACAATTTTTGGGGTCTATCGTTTCCGCGATTGGGAGCAACGGGGACGGTTGGAGGATGTTTTGCAACCGGGGCGCAATTTGGTAGCGGCCGGGTATGTGTTATACGGCTCCAGCACCATGCTGGTCTATAGCACCGGACAGGGTGTTCATAGTTTCACCCTTGACCCGGAGTTAGGAGAGTTCCTATTAACGGCCGAAATGTTACGCCTGCCCGAACCACCCGCCTATTACAGCGTCAACCACGCCTACTTTGAAAGATGGACACCAGGGGTACAAAACTATGTGCGCTGGTTACAAGGCCGGGGCACCACCAAACCGGTAGCCATGTCCTCCCGTTACATCGGCTCGCTGGTGGCTGATTTTCATCGCAACTTGATGAAAGGCGGGGTTTTTTGTTACCCGGCCGAAAAAGACAAACCCAATGGTAAAATCCGCCTCTTATACGAAGCAGCCCCCCTTTCATTCCTCATTGAACAGGCGGGTGGTTACGCCTCCAACGGTTGCTCCCCCATTTTAGATTTAATGCCCACCGATCTGCACCAACGCACCCCCATGTTCATTGGCAACCGTTCCCTGGTTTATCAGGCAGAACGATTTATTCAGGAAGATTTGAGTGAGGCGACGTAGAAAAAAGAAGTCAAACGTGAAACGTGAAACGTGAGGGGAAGTTTACGTTTCACGCCAGTTCAGCCTGTGCCACCGCAATAGGCTGTTTTTGCCCACATTGGGTACATTCGGCCGTATTTTTGCCTACTTCTACCACCAATCCGCCACAAACACGACAGGGTTGCGGCAAGGGCTTTTTCCAGCTTGTCCATTCGCAGGCCGGGTAATTGGCACAACCATAGAAGGTGCGTCCCTTCTTCGTTTTGCGTTCGATGATTTCACCGCCGTCATTGGGGCAGGGCACACCTAGTTTATGCACAATTTGTTCCGTGTGGCGGCATTTAGGAAAGTCACTACAGCCCACAAAACGGCCGAATCTCCCCTCCCGATACACCAACCCCTTGCCACACAAAGGACAATCCCGCCCCACCCACTCCGGCTCACTCTTTAGCTCAATCTTGGGAATAGCCGCATCCGCTTTTGCCAGGTCAGCCGCAAAATGGTGATAGAAGACATCAATCACCGGCACCCAGGGTTTCCCCTCCGCAATACCATCCAGCGAATCCTCCAACTGCGCCGTAAAATCCACCGAAACGATATTCGGGAAATGTTCCACCAACAAATCATTCACCAGTTGCCCCGTCTCTGTGGGCAACAATTTTTTGTCGGTGCGTTCCACATAACCCCGATCCTGAATCGTGGAAATGATGCTGGCATAGGTACTGGGACGGCCGATTCCATGTTCCTCCAACGCCTTCACCAACGTCGCTTCCCCAAAACGGGGTGGTGGCTGGGTAAAGTGCTGCTCCGGCAACAAACGGTGCAGACGGAGTAACTCGTTTTGGCTCAGGCTAGAAGGTACCTGATTTTCCCCCCCATCCGGGCGATCCTCTGGCTCCGTTTCTTCATAAAGAGCCAAAAAACCGGGGAAAGCCAACGTAGACCCGGTAGCGCGGAAAAGATACGGCCGTTTTTCCGCCTTCACCGTTGCCTCCCCCACCCAAATATCAGCCGAAACCGTGTCATACATCGCCGCCGACATCTGGCTGGCAACAAACCGTTCCCAGATGAGTTTGTACAATTGAAACTGGTCTTTAGGCAAAAAGGATTTCACCTCGGCTGGCGTGCGCGAAACGGCCGTTGGGCGAATCGCCTCATGTGCCTCCTGCGCTCCCTTAGCTTTCGTTTTATACACCGGCGGTTTATCCGGCATGTATGCCGCGCCAAACTGCTGTTTGATATACGCCCGCGCCTGCTCCTGGGCTTCCGCCGACACATTCAAACTATCCGTCCGCATATAGGTGATTAACCCCACTGACCCCTCTTGCCCCACATCCACCCCTTCATACAACTGCTGCGCCACCCGCATCGTCTTAGTGGTGCCATACCCCAGACGGCGCGAGGCTTCCTGTTGCAACGTGCTGGTGGTAAAAGGCGGGGCCGGGCGGCGCGGCCGTTTTCCCAGCCGAACTTCCCCCACCTGCCAGGCAGCCTGTTGCAAAATGGCTAAATGGGGACGCACCTCCTCCTCCCGGCTCAAAACCGGGTCTTCTCCGTTTAACTTAAACAGTTTGGCAAAAAAGGTAGGCAGTTTTTTACCATTGGGGGATTTTAGCTGGCTCAATTCGGCCGTAATCGTCCAATACTCCACCGGCACAAACCGTTCAATCTCCCGTTCTCGCTCCACCACCAGCCGCACCGCCACCGATTGCACCCGCCCGGCCGACAAATTGCCCCGGATTTTGCGCCACAACAACGGACTCAGTTTATACCCCACCAGCCGATCCAAAATACGCCGCGCCTGTTGAGCATCCACCCGATCCATGTCTATGGCACGGGGGTGTTTGAACGCCTCCTCAATAGCAGGTTTGGTAATTTCGTGAAACACCACCCGCTTGGTGCGCCCCGGCTCCATCTCCGCCGCTTCCAAAACATGCCAGGCAATCGCCTCCCCTTCCCGGTCTGGGTCAGTTGCCAGATAAATTTCGGCAGCCCGGCTGGCAGCCTCTTTTAACTCCTGCACCGTTTTCCGTTTGTCGTTGGGAACACGGTAATCCGGGGCAAAGTTGTGTTCAATGTCCACACTCAGACGAGACTTGAGCAAATCGCGCACATGCCCAACGCTGGATTTCACCGTATAACCACGCCCCAAATAACGGCCGATTGTTCTCGCCTTAGCCGGTGACTCCACCACCACCAACCGCCCCGAACGACGTACCGACTCGGCAGGAACTTTTGTCGTTGTCACCTTTTTCTCGGTCACACCCTTCTTCGGAGCAGCCTTTTTGCTCTTCGTCATTTTACCCGTTGTTTTACGGCCAGATTTGCGCGAAACACCCTTCCTCTTCGCCTTCTCCACAGCCACCTTTGGCAAAGTATCGTGCGCCGGAGTATGCCCCGTCTTATAAATCGTGCCTGCACACACCGGGCAACTCCCGCGTGTGCCAGGTGAACCATTCGCAGCCCATTCGGCCGCCGGGTTCACCATCTCCCGTTTTGTTTTACACTTAAAGCAGTAACCTTCCATACTAACTATATTTCTCCAACTCTGTACCTTCCAGCCCATCCACCATCTTCTTAACCAACGGAATGTAATCCTTATGCACCACCAAAACAGCATCGGGGGTGTTCACCACAATCATACCCGTCACCCCCACCACTGCCACCAATTTATGCGCTTCATAATTGTAAATCAATGAATCCGCACTTTTGTTTGCCTGCACCAACCCCTTCACCACATTTTGACCCGGGTCGGGGTTAATGGCCTCTTTAAGGGCATACAAAGTACCAGGGTCGCTCCAACCCATTTCACTGTGCAACACCAACGCCTTCTCCGGGGCCACATGGCACAAAATCGCATCGTCAAAACTCATCGAGGGCAACGTCGGGTAAATGCGGTGCAATGTTTCCAGGTAGGCCGGGCCATTTATGGTTTGGGCAATCGTTTGTAGCTGCTGCCACATAGCTGGCTGGTGCTGTTGATACATCTGCTGCACAAAACCCACCGTCGTCACAAAATAACCCGTATTCCACACATGGGTTTTTTGGGCAAACATCTGTTGGCACTCTGCCAATGGGGGGCGATAGGTTAATGATTGGAAACGGTAATAAGGCACCCCTTTTTCTCTGCCTACTTCCTCTCCCAGCCCCAACCAGCCCAAGTTTTCATTGGCAAATCGGGGGGTTTCACCCATAAAAAGGATGTGCGCCTGTTGTTGTTGCAAGAGAGATTCGGCCGTTTTCATCAACCCCAGGAAATTCCCCACATTATCCATGTAATTATCGCCCCACAAAATAGCCACAGGCTCCTGGGCAAACTGGGTCGTTCGCCCCAAATGGGTCATTGCCAGCCCCACCGCCGCAGCCAGATCGCGCCGTGTGGGTTCGCCAATTACATTGTCTGGGGAAAGTTGGGGCAACTGCTGCCGCACAATGTCCAGATACTTCTCATTGGTAGAAATGTAAATGTTTTCCGCCCCATACATCGCCAACACCCGTTCTACCGCCAGTTGCAAGGTAGAATGGCTGCCAATGATGGGTTCAAACTGTTTGGGTGATTTCTGGCGGCTAATGGGCCACAAACGGCGACCACTGCCCCCGGCAAAAATGATTATTTTCATACGCCTCTTTCATCAGGTACCGTTTGTTGGCTGCTGTGAATTGAATACACCGGCTCTGGTTCACGGCCGATCACGTAATTCATGCCGCCCACCTGACGTACCATACCTTTTAACTCCATAAGCGTTAAAGTGCTACTGATCATGCTGCTGGGCAACCCCGTTACCCGCCCCAACTCATCTACATGGGTGGGTTGAGCCGACAGGTAGGAAAGGAGAGCCGCTTCTTCGGCCGTTTCTGGCAACGCCAGTTGCACCGCCACTTGCTCGGCTACCGCTTTCAAATTTAATTCATCCAGCACATCCTCCACCCCCATGACTAACTTGGCACCTTGTTGAATCAGCCGGTTACACCCCTTACTCACCGGACTGTTGATATTCCCCGGCACCGCGAAAACCTCCCGGTTCTGCTCCAGAGCAAAATTGGCCGAGATCAAGGCTCCGCTTTCTTCCCCCGCCTCCACCACAATCAACCCCAACGACAACCCGCTAATGATACGGTTGCGGGGCGGGAAATTACGTGCCTCTGGCTGCACCCCTAACCCATATTCAGAAAAAACAACCCCTTGCCCGGCGATTTGTTGCGCCAGGGTGCGGTGTTCGGGGGGGTAAATACTATCCAGGCCAGACCCTAAAACTGCAATGGTGCGCCCACCTGCTTCCAGCGCGGTTTTGTGAGCCACCGCATCTATGCCCCGCGCCAACCCACTGACAATCGTCACCCCGTTTTGTACCAGCCCCACCACCAGGTCACGGGTTACTTGACGGCCGTAACTGGTGAGCCGCCGCGTGCCCACAATCGCCACCGCCAAATGGTCTTCGGCCAACAGTTTGCCTTGTTGATACAACACAGGTGGTGCGTTGGGGATTTCGCGCAAATAGGGGGGGTACTCTGGCGAATCCCAGGTCAACAATACAATGCCTGTTGCCTCCAATTGGGCCAGGCATTTGTCCAAATCAAGTTGACTGCGGCTCTCGCGCAGGCTGAGAATGGCTCGCTGGTCAAACCCTATTTTTTGTAGTTGCAGCTCTGTGGCAAACCAGGCACTTTTCAGAGAATCGAAACTATCCAACAAAGCTTGTAACTTTGCTGGCCCAATTCCCTTGACCAAATTAAATCCCAGCCAATACTTTAATTCAGACATCCGCCCATTGGCTCATTTGCGGTTCAGGGAATTGGCAATCAAACAAAACGTAAAACGTGAGACGTGACCAGGAAGTTTGACGTAACTCGTTTTACGAAAATGACCTCATAAAATCCCGATGAACCACGATAGAAGGTCATAATCGTAAATCGTAAATCGCAAATCGTCAATTGGGCAACAGGCCCGGCATGAGGAAAACAATCATTTTCTGCGCCTCAAAGTCAATGTGTTTCACAATTTCGGCCGTATCTGGGAGCAAAATCTCCCCCAATGGGCCATGCACCACAAAAACATTGTTGGCTTTTGTCTCCAGAACCTCAACCAATGTGCCCAAATGTTGCCCCTCTTCGCTATAAACAGCCAATCCTTGCAACTGGTAAAGGTAATACTCACCCTCTTCTAAGGGAATACCTTCTGCTTCCGGCACTTGCAACCATTGACCACGCAGAGTTTCGGCAGCGTTGCGGTCATCATACCCGGCCAGTTTCAAGAGAATTTGCCGATGGTGCAACCTGGCCCCTTCCACCACCACTTCCTGGGGTGAGTCTTGTCCCAGGTAAACGGTCTTTAGCCAGGTAAAACGTTCTGGCACATTGGTGTGAGGGGTGACAGATAGTTCACCACGAACCCCATGCGGTTTGGCAATTTGACCAATGAGTAAAAAACGAGGCTCAGAAGAAGGGTCTGCCGGGCCTCGTTTTGTTCCCTGTTTTGGTTTAGAAGGGGGTTTTTGTGTCAAGGTGTTTGTACGACGCGCTATTCAACAACGTCTAAGTTGACCTGTTTACCTTCTTTGGCGGCAGAAACCTGAACCAGGGTGCGAATGGCGTTAATGACCCGGCCGCTTTTGCCAATGACACGGCCCATATCTTCGGGAGCAACGGACAGTTCCAACGAAACGGCCGTTCGCCCACCCACTTCTTCCACCTGCACCTGTTCTGGGTGGTCAACCAACGACTTTACCACAAATTCAACAAGTTCTTTCATGTTATGCTACAACCGATTCGGCTTCTACCTGGTCTTCGGGTGTTACTTCAGCAGGGGTTTCTTGGGGAGCGGCCGTTTTCAGGCTGGCAAACCGATCCAATAACCCATGTTTTTTGAAGATTTGATGTACCGAATCTGTGGGTTGTGCCCCCACACCTAACCAGTAAAAAGCACGATCTTCTTTAATAACAACTTCGGCCGGATTCGGCAATGGATTGTAATGGCCGATATTTTCCACAATACGGCCGTCACGTTTTGCCGTGATCTCTGCCACCACCACACGATAACTGGGTTGTCCTTTTTTACCCGTTCGGGTTAAACGAATTTTGACCATAATGTACGCTTACTCCATCCTTATTTAATCCTATCAAATGATAACTTTTACACAATCAAAAACCACCCAATCGGCCCAGCAGCCCCCGTAATCCTTTTGGGCCACTCCCTTTCATCTGCTTCATCATGCGCTGCATATCCTGAAATTGGCGCAGCAACTGATTGATGTCTTGAACCGTCGTGCCCGAACCCGCCGCAATACGCTTTTTGCGATTGGCCTTAATAATTTTGGGGTTACGCCGTTCCTGAGCCGTCATAGATTGAATCATCGCTTCAATCCGTTTAATATCCTTCTCGGCTCCGCTTAAATCCACATCCTTCGCCATTTTGTTAAAACCCGGAATCATCTCCATCAACTGGGTGATTGGGCCAAGTTTTTTCATCTGCTGCATCTGTTTCAGGAAATCTTCCAGGTTAAATTCCCCAGTCAGCAGCCGTTCCCCCGCTTTTTGTGCCGCCTCTTGATCCATCTCCGTCTGTGCCCGTTCGATCAGAGTCAACACATCCCCCATGCCCAAAATACGACTGGCAAGGCGGTCTGGGTGGAATGGCTCAATGGCGTTCAGTTTTTCGCCGGTACCTAAAAACTTGATGGGCACACCGGTCACTTCTCGCATGGAGATGGATGCCCCACCCCGCGCATCGCCATCAATTTTGGTCATAATCAGACCTGTCAATTGCACAGCGTTGTGGAAGTCGGTTGCCACCCGCACCGATTCCTGCCCGGTCATGGCATCTGCCACTAACAAGGTTTCAATGGGGTTGACCTTGTTTTTAATCCCGCGAATTTCGTCCATCTTCATTTCGTCAATGTTAAGACGGCCAGCGGTGTCCAGGATAACAGTGGTTGCACCCGTTGAGATGGCATGTTTCACCCCATTGGCGCATACATTAACGGGGTTTGCCTGTGTGCCTTCCTGATAAACGGGAATATCTAACTGTTTGCCCAGGGTTTTGAGTTGTTCAATAGCGGCCGGGCGGTAAACGTCGGCCCCAACGAGTAACGGCCGTCTTCCCTGCTTCCGTAAATAAGAAGCCAACTTGCCCGCCATCGTGGTTTTACCGGCCCCCTGCAACCCCACCAGCATGATCACGGCGGGGGACTGCATTCCCAGGTTCAACCGCCCCGGTTCGCCCAATGTGTTAATAAGCTCTTCGTGGACAATTTTTACCACTTGCTGCCCTGGGGTGAGGCTTTTCATCACCTCTTGCCCCACTGCCCGATCCCGCACGCGGGTGACAAAACTTTTGACCACCTTAAAGTTGACATCCGCCTCCAACAAAGCAAGGCGAACCTCACGCATAGCGATATCTACATCTCCTTCGGTCAACTTACCGCGCCGTTGCAGTGTATCAAAAACAGCTTGTAGACGATTTCCTAAAGATTCAAACACAGGTCATAATCAAGAAACCGAGTTTCTGGCTGAAACTCGGTTTCAAAGTTCCCATTTGTAAACACAAAGCAGGTGATTGTAACCCACGCGCCAGAGTGCGTCAAATTCAGTCAGGCTCAGGCATAAACAGGTACCAGGGCAGCAGCCGCCTGGCGCAAGGTTTCGGCCCGGTCTGTGTTTTCCCAGGGGGCTTCGATGTCGTGACGGCCGAAATGCCCATAAGCGGCCGTTGCGCGGTAAATCGGTCGGCGCAAGTTGAGGTCGCGGATAATGGCTCCAGGGCGCAGATCGAAATGGGTTTCAATTAAATGCACCAACTGTTCGGCCGATAATTTACCGGTGCCAAAGGTTTCAACGTTAATGCTGAGAGGGCGCGCTACCCCAATGGCGTAGGCCACCTGCACTTCGCACCGCTCTGCCAGGCCAGCGGCCACGATATTTTTAGCCACCCATCGGGCGGCGTAAGCTGCGCTGCGGTCTACTTTGGTGCAATCCTTCCCGCTAAACGCCCCGCCCCCATGCCGCCCCATGCCGCCATAGGTATCCACAATAATTTTGCGTCCGGTCAGCCCGGCATCCCCCATTGGGCCACCCACCACAAAACGGCCGGTTGGGTTGACAAAAATTCGCATGGTTTCGTCGCGCAATTCGGCCGGGATAACCTGTTTGATGACCTGCTCGATGATGCCAGTCCGAATCGTGTCGTTATCTACGTCGGGAGAATGTTGGGTGCTAATTAACACCGTGTGAACCCGTTTGGGTTTGCCATAGCTGTATTCCACCGTCACCTGGGCTTTGCCATCGGGGCGCACCCAGGGGAGAATGCCTGCACGACGCACATGGGCCAGGCGGCGGGTGAGGTTGTGGGCCAGGTGGATGGGCAGGGGCATCAATTCGGGGGTTTCGTTGCAGGCAAAACCGAACATCATGCCCTGGTCGCCTGCACCAACTGCTTCGATGGCTGCATCGGCACTGCCGTTTTTGTGGTAATCAAGGGCCTGGTTTACGCCCTGGGCAATGTCTTGGCTCTGGCTGGCAACAGCTACCTGCACACCGCAGGTATTTCCGTCAAACCCTTTGCTGCTATCATCGAAGCCAATATCTTTGACCACCTGGCGCACCAATTCGTCGAAGTTGACGAAGGTGGTGGTGGTGATTTCACCCATCAGGATGACAAACCCTGTCTTAACGGCCGTTTCGCACGCCACCCGCGCATAAGGGTCTTGCGCCATGATAGCATCTAACACCGCATCACTAATCTGGTCACACATCTTGTCGGGGTGCCCTTCTGTCACCGATTCAGATGTAAATAACAGGCTGGGAGCCGTCATAAAAGTTGTTGTCATTTGTCCTCCAATAAAAATTTGATGGGGATTGGAGATTAAAGAGAAGAACCCATCTCAAATCCCTCCCTTCCATATAACAAAAAAACCTCTTGTGCAATTCAAGAGGCTAGTTCTTTCGTACCTTTCTCTTATCTTGCAGCCATCCTGGTGCTGCCGGAGTTAGCACCTTCCCAACTAATTGGGGGGTTGCTGCAGTTTCAATGGGCCGGTCCCTCCACTGCTCTTGATAAGGGTGTAAACCTTGCTATTCCATTGTGTGAATAGACGGCTAAAAGTATAACGAATTGGGGGATATTGTCAAACGGTTTCGGCCGTTCTAAAGTAACCTTTACCGCTTTTGGTGAAGTTATTACAATAGTCAAGAAGTTTTTACGAAGGCACGCCGATGGGGAAGACACGATGTTTGTTAAAAGACGTTATGCCGTGTTAGGGCTGTTATTGTGGGCACAATTTGTATTTGGAATGGGTATGACGCTTTGGCGGCATCATTTAGTGCTTTTTTCTGGTTGGCAGGTTTATCTATCTGCCGCAGATGGCAGTATCGAATTTTTTGATTTTGTCACCCTCGCCAAACAAACCTGCCCCAACGCACCGGTTATTTATTTGTCGGCCAGTGAGAACTATTACACCCCTCGTTATTCCCGTCTCCGTTATTACCTTTATCCGCGTCCTTTAATCTGGTTGAAGGAAACACCTGTCAAAACGCCAAAAGATTGGTGGCGCGCGGTTGACCTGGCAAGTGATGACCTGGATAAAATCATCCAGCAGGAACAGGTGGAATGTTTGTTGGTAGATGGCATACTGGTGGATGCTCCCCTGGCAAACCAACAGGTTATTTCTGTGGATGTCATGCGCTATCTGGCTGTTTTGAAACCTTGATGAGTATAACCACCCTGGTTGTTTTTATCAGTTTAATACCCATTTTTCTGGTGGGAACTGCCATTACAGATCTTGTGTTGCGGCCTGGCGAATTTCCTGGGTTTTTAGGGAGATTCGTTCTGGCTTTTTTGTTGGGGGCCGGGTTTGTGGCCTATGTGTTGTTTCTTGTCTCGCTGTTCTTTTACCCCATCGCGTTGACTGTTACCATGATTGTGACGTTTATCCTGGCGGCCGGGGTGTTTTATCAGAAAAGGTTTGTTTTTCGTTGGGTCAAACAGGGGCGGTTTGTTGGGGTGGGCCGTTCAGGTGTTAATCTGTTCCTTTTTGTGTCTCTTCTTTTGTTGTTAGGTTTTGTAACGGCCGTTTCCCTCCAAGCAGGTCTTGGGGCAGATGGATTGATTATCTGGGCGTTTAAGGCAAAAGTCGCTTTTGTGCAGGGTGGGTGGCCGTCTGCTTATTTTAGTGATCCCATCTGGGTGGCTTCCCATGTGAACTACCCACCGCTCATTCCATCCCTTGAAGCATGGGTTTATACAGTTTTGGGGCGTGTAGACGAGCAGGTTATCAAATGGTTATTTATTTTTTTCTATTATGGGTTGACAGCCTTATTTTATGCCGCATTACGGCCGTTTCTTACCACCCCCCTCGCTCTTGCCTACACCATTTTATTAACATCAACCCCTTACCTGGCATCTATAGCGGCCGTTTCTGGTTATGTAGATGTTCCCCTCTCTGTTTATCTGTTAGGTGCCACACTTTTTTTGCATCGCTGGTTGAGTCAAGGAACATCCTCGAACCTGTTTCTGGCAGGTATCTTAACCGCGTTGGCCGTTTGGGTGAAACAGGATGCTACGGTTTATTGGCTGTTTAACACCATCTTCGTTTTGTTTCACCTGATTCGGCCGGGCAAAACAACCACCGGGGTCACAAAACGACAAACGTTGGTTCTCTATTTTGGCCCATCCCTTCTTCTTGTGTTGCCCTGGTTTATGTTCCTGGCCTGGCACCAGGTTCCCAACATTGATTTTGCCCCCCTCAACCTCGCCACCCTTCAGGCCAATCTGGGACGATTACCCGTGATAGGGGGGCGTGTTTTCAGCCAATACCTGTGGCTCAGTCATTGGGGGTTCACCTGGTTTATCTGGTTATTTGTCACTCTCTGGCGTTGGCAGCAGCTACGAGATATTGCCACCCTGTATCTGTGGGGGTCTGCGGTGGCCCCCTTTTTACTGTTAACGTTTACTTTCACCTTCTCCGTGTGGGAACCCTTTACAACCCACATGGATTTATCCCTTGACAGATTACTGCTTCACACTTTACCGTTAGTATGGTATTTTATTGCCCTACAAACGGCCGATTTTGGCGACTGGTTACAAAAACTACCCCTAAAATCCCGTTTGCCAGAAAGTATCAAATGAGTGAACCCATGTTGCCAACTTTCCAGGTGCGGGATGTGCCAGTGTATGGAGACGTAATTCTGGCCCCCATGACCGGGTATTCCGATGTCCCTTATCGTGTTTTGTGCCAGGCTTATGGCTCCGCCATGCAGTACACCGAGTTTGTGCCGGTGGAGGCATTGCTGGGACAGCGCAACCCGTTTTGGGATCGGCTGAATAAAAAGGCAGACGAGAAACCCGTTGTTTTCCAGATTTTTGGCAATGACCCACAACTGATTTTGCGGGCTGCCCAACGTATTGAAACCTTAGGCCCCGATGTGATAGATGTCAATATGGGGTGTTCCACTCGCAAGGTAAGCGGCCGGGGGGCGGGTGTGGGCATGATGCCCCGGCCGGAGGTGATAGCGGAGACGTTTTTGCTGTTGTGCCGCCACTTAAAAGTGCCCGTTACCGGCAAAATCCGGCTAGGGTGGGATGAGAACCAGCGCAACTTTTTACAAATCGGCAAAATTATGGAAGAAAACGGGGCAGCGTTGATTGCCATTCACGGCCGCACCAAAACCCAAAAGTATGGCGGACAGGCTGATTGGGATGCCATTGCCACCTTAAAACAAGCTGTTCGGGTGCCGGTAATTGGCAACGGGGATGTGGTAACGGCGGCCGATATTAACCGCATGAAACAACACACGGGTTGTGATGCGGTGATGATTGGACGGGCGGCGGTAGGGAATCCCTGGATTTTTGCGCGGCGGGAGCGGTGGCAGGTGGCATTTGCCGATGTGTTAGCAGCCATACGGCTCCATGCTCAAGAGATGGTGCAGTATTATGGGGAACTATTTGGCCTAACCCAGTTTCGTAAACATTTGAAGCGGTATCTAGATGGGGTTTCGGCAGCCGAGTCGTTTGTGCCAGCGTTGATGCAAGTCAGCACAGTGGCGGCGTTGGAACAGTTACTACAACAGGTGGAAACGGCCGTTCCCCCGGCCACCGTTCTGAGTGATTTACGTCCCGAAACGGCCGTTTCGGAGAGTTGCGAACCAGAGTAACAGAAGTGTCACCAGTCGCCGCCACAACCTTTTTTGTTTATTTGACGCTGTTGGGCCAACTCCTGCAACTGTT
>CAZPEJ010000060.1:0-14139 GCA_964585465.1 uncultured Ardenticatenaceae bacterium | reverse complement strand
TGGCGATCACGCGAAAACATGTGCTGTACCCGGTCTAACGTATCAAAAACCGTCGCCAGCACCCCTTCCTGAAAGTGATCCAGATGATACATCAACACCTTTTCCCGCACCCGGTCAATACTTTCGCACAAATCCAGAAAAGGTTCATCCCCAATAAACCCATCTTCCAGCGCAGTCGTATCTTGCGGCCAGCCCAGCGTTAGAAACGGGCCACACTCATTCCAGGTCTTTTTCACAAAACCGCGTGGCGCGGCGTAGTGCCAGGGAGACGACAGGGGGTGAATTTGTAATGGGGAAACATACACCTGCAAATCAGGCTGAGTCTGCGTCAAAATGACCTGCGTAATGGCCTTCATGGAAAAGAGGAAACCCATCTTAAACGAAACTTCAATAATGGGACTCCACTGCCCTTCGCTTAAATCCAACGTATGTTTACCCAATTTTACCCGTACCGATCTAGCCCCTGTTTTTTCAACAGTTAGCTCCAGCGTCGCTGGTTCTGCGCTCCCCTTCACTCGTCGCATCGGGCCAGGCAACCATCCGGTGTACACATTCCCGCTTCCTTTTTTCAGCATAGACACGGGGGTTTTTCGATCCTTACCCTTTGTCTGTTCGGGATTGGTGGTAAACAGTGTCCCAACCCCCAAACGCCCCAACAGGTCGGGCGTACCCAACCCTGGAATACTTTGCACCGGGGATTGGACACGGGCCGGGAACATGGCGGGCCACCATAACACAGTGGCCGGGTACCCTTTGCTCACCGTCTGGTCAAAGATGGTGCGGGCGTTGTATGGGTAGGCAAACTGTGTGCCCGCAAACCCCTTCTCGGTCGGCAACAGCGAAACATTGAGGGCGTAGTTTGCCGGATTACGATGGACGAAGTCGAACATCCCATGCCCACCAGGGTTTAAACCAGTGGCAATACTTGTCCAAGAAACTTCGCTCTGGGGCGGATTGGAAACAGCAAAACGGGAGTAGTTGCCAGCCTGAACAAATTTGCCCAGGTTCGGCATACGACCTCGTTCATAAAGCCGCTCAAATATCGTCGGATCAAACGCATCTAAACCAATTATCAGTACACGCATTGGGTAATTTATGGAATGGTGGTGAATAAAATGAAGGAAAAAAAGTTAAGTAGATAAAACCCGTTAATTTTCGCGGGTCGCGTCTTCGTTGGTTTCTTCGGTTTGTTCGTCGGCGGAACGGCGCATACGGGCAAACATCATTTTGATGCGGCTGGAGAAGAAGAAGACAAAACCGGACAAAAAGGTAAAAGCTGCAACTAACATGCCAGCTAACATCCCACCCGTGTTGGGATCAATGTAGGCGACGGGGGCGGCAAAAGCAGTGTGCAAACCTGCGACTGCCATGAGGGCAAACAGAAAATAGGAAGCCAAAGCGATTCGTTTCATGATTAAAACTCCTTGATTAAAAGTATTGGTAACAGTTGGTTGCCAACCCTGATAGTAATAAATGACCCTTAAGGAAGGGCTTACTTTGCCCTGATAATCCTGATAGCAATGGCCGAAACGATTAGCAGAAGCAAAGTGGCCGGGATGAGGCCAAAAAGTATACCGCCAATTGGGCTATCGGCTCGCAGAGGGCCTGGGGCAATTCCTTGTTCTGCCAGGGCAGCCAGGGAAACAGTGGGTGTGGGTGATGGCTCTGGGATGGGTGTTTCGGTGGGTGCAGGGGGCGGTGTGGGGGTTAATGTGGGGGGTGGGGTGGGCAAAACATCTGGGGCATCCCAAAGGCGGTAAACGTAGTAAACGGAGTCTTGTAATTTTTCGGCCGTTTCGTCAAAAAACAGCGTGGTATACAGAACTCCCAGGGTGCTATCGGGGGCGGCAACGGCCGAAATCGCGCTGGCATTTGTCGCCACATCTCCTAAATCCGCACTTTCGCCAGCTTCCCACCGCAAACCATCCCATAACCATTCTTGCAGCAGCAGGTCGCCGGTATTACTTTCCGCCAGTTGGAACAGGTGGGGTTCACCAGCCGCATCTTGAATTAAACTGGTAGCCCCTCCGGTGGTGTTGGGGTCAGAAATGCGGGCCGGGTTGCTCCAACTGATGCCTTTATCGGTAGAAATCTGATGCCAGAGTAACGGCCGTTCCTCGTTCAGGCTAATCCACACCCGATGCACCGTCAACTCCCCAACCCCCATAATGTCACTCCACAACACAGCTTCTTGAACCACGCTGCGGGGGGCCGTCCAACTTTCACCACCATCGCCGGAACTGGCATACACCAGTTCTAAAGTTCCCGTGCCTGAGGGGGTGGTCTGGCGTGTCCACAACAGGTGCAGGGTGTTCACGTCGGTTATTGCCAGGCGCGGTACCCCTACCATTTGCCAGTTATTGGCAATCCCATCAAAAACCTGCACCGGGTCTGACCAGGTGGAACCATTGTCGCTGGATTTGGTCAGGTAAATGCCCCGGTTCTCGTTGAGGGGAATGGTGTAGGCGACATACAACACACCGGCCCGGTCTATCACCATATCGGGGGCTGTTCCGGCACTGTTGGCCGAAGGTAGCTGTTGCGGTTCGACCCATTCGGTAACGGAGGCGGCGCGGTCGGCCAGGGCGCGGCTAAAATAGAGGCCACCCGACTGCCCACCACTCCAGGCCACAAACAGCCGCCCTTGGCTGGCAATGACCGAGGGGTTTTCTGCTTTGCCTTCGGGGGAGGTCAGTACGGGGCGTGGGGATGACCAGGTACCGCTATCCAGGCGAGAGTAATAGATGGCATTACCTACTTCATAACCTGGGTTATCTACCCGGCCGGAAGCGACTTCGGTATTGGTCTGACCCCAAAACACATGTAAACGGCCGTCTGTGCCAGCCACCAGTTCGGGGAGCAAGATGTTGACCGGACTGACCGCGACTTGTTGCAGGGAACTCCAGGCCGGGACGGGTGCAAAGAGAGAAGACCAGTCGGCAATGCTGCCTAACGGCCGTTCTGTCGTCCACACATCATCCCCGTTGCTTTTGCCACAGCCCACCACCAACAAGTTATTGGCAGGGGTAACGGCCGTTTGTAAACAGTCAAAATTCACCAACCGGTAAGTCGTCGGGTCTACAAAAGAAGCAGTCGGCATTTGCAACACCGGACTTGTCCATTGTGAACCATCCCACGCCTGCAAATATGCCTCCTCCCGAATGGTCGTCAGCAAAAAGAGAACATCCGTCAGGCTGTAAATCAATTGGTTGCTCACCGGGCAAGTGCGGTCGGTATAGGCAATTTGGGCAGCCCCCCAGGTTTGCCCTTTATCGGCCGATACCTGGTGATATTGATTACATTTGTCTTCTTCGTGGCTGGTGTTCCAGCTTAAATGAACCTGTTCATTCAACAAAAAGAGTTGGATGGCTCGCGGCCCTGGCACTTCGGCCGGGTCTTCTGGCAGACGAAAATCAACCGCCAGTGGAGATTCCCAGGTGGGGCCACCGTCCAGTGAACGGGCGGTAAAAACAGCGTCTATGTCGGGATCATCCCAGGCGATATGCACCCGGTCAATGGTGACAGTGCTTTCGGAACTGGTAACTTCCCCGGCTTCGTTGGTGGTGGTGATGACACCGGTGTATTCATCCGGGGCGGTGGCAATATCCAGGTTGGCCGTTTGGGTATTCACCGAGCGCAGATATTCGGAGGTATAAACGGCCGTTGCTGTGGCCCAGTTTGCCCCCCCATCATCGGAGTATTGGTAATAAACACCAGCCGCTTGTTCGGCCGTTGTGCGGACATGGATATAAGTTAAATGCAGCCGACCCGATGCCCCGGCCGATACATCTACCCCTTTTACGGCCGTTGCCAACTGAACCGGGGCCGTCCAGCCAGTCGCGCCCAACCCCACCTCCGACACCACCGCCCGGCTATACCACAACAGATCATCATCATCCAGCCAAAAAGCGTGCATCAGATAGTTGGCATCCGTTACCAACACTGGGGAAAACAGTTTGTCAAAATCGTCATCTCCAGGGGAGGTAAAGGGAGGATCACTAAAGGGAAGTTGCAAAATGGAGGAGGGACTCCAGCCTTCCCCATAATTGACGGCATAACCATATCCGGCAAAGGGGTCTTGCCAAAAAACATGATAACCGCCAAAACCATCGGTGATAAACACCGGAGAGGTAGCTGCACCAGAGTTGGAAAGATTGAGGGGAGCAACCCAGGGGTTCTCTTCCGTTTGAGCAGTGACGTGCCAGGCTCCAGCTACTAAAAGGATAAACAATACAAACAGCGGAATGGCAGATCGAACACGCGCAGGAAATATCATAAACAGTACCAATACCAAAAGAGGAGCGAGCCGTGGCTCGCTCCATACTTATCAATCATAGCCGTCGAACGGTTTTTAGACCTGACAGGTTTAGCAAACCTGTCAGGTCTAATGTTTAGAATAAGGTGTAAATGAACGGTGCCAGGCCCGAAGCCGAAGCAAAGATCAGCAGTAACCCAAAAAGCAACAATACTGTTACCATTGGAATGAGCCACCAAAGTTTACGCGCCCACAAAAAACTAAGCAACTCACCCACCACACCAAAATTAGATGACATACTCCGGAAAAACGCTTTCATCATAACCTCCCAGTTAATGATTCACTAGATACAAAGGTTTATAAAACTTCGATTCTTAATTTCCACCACCGACTAACTCTTGCTCGATAAAGTCGGCCAGTAATTCCCCAGTTAAGTGGTTGCCGTTGATATTCATATGGAAATCACGCTGGAAGTATAACGTATCCCCCCCTGCCAGCATATGGTCGCGGAAGGGTTGCAATAAATCCAGGTAAGGGATATTTTGTTCAGCCAGGAAGGTGGTGAGTAGGGTATTCGGCCGTTCGCAGTACCAATCTTCCCCTTCTTTGGGTGGGAGTACCTGGGCGGCGGTGGGCAGCAACAACACCGCAAACTGGGAGCCGTTCGCCTCAACTTCCTCACGCATCTGCAACAGAATAGCTTGCGTAATCTCCCACGCATCCTCAATCTCTGGGGTGTACTCTGGATCACAAATGGTGGGCAGGCGGGCGGGTTGACTGTTGCCCTCACCTTCTTGTGCCTGGGTGTTTCCCCCCGCACCACGATTACCACCAAAGAGGGAGACAATCGGCCGTAACCAACCCGGCACCTCCCCCCGTAAATTCATCGTCTGAGCAATAAAACGGGGTAACTGGAAGTACTTCTTGAAAAATGAACCAATTTTGATGCCCAACGTATCCGTATTGGCCGCTGGAAAGTTTTGTAGCTCCAGTTCACCCGACTCGGTGAGCAGAAAATAAGGTTTGTGGCTTTCCCCACCAGTTCGCAGTTCCAACACACGGCTATTGTTATAAATGTCATTCGCCAGATACACCGCCACAATCACAATATCCGGGTCATAGTTAACCGCTTCTTCCCGATAAAAAATCAGTTCATTGTCGGTACCAAACCCGTTGATTCCCCCGTTAATCACCTCCCATTCACTGTCCAGGGTGTTATTGATATGGGTTTCCGACTGTTTGACAAAGGTATCTTCCAGGGTTACTTGCATAGCGGCCGTCATCGAGTCGCCCAAAAGCAAAACCCGCTGTGTTCCGGCCGGTTTTTCATAGGGAATCTCCCGGTCTCGCAACCCTTTGTCATTGATTTCAACATACACTTCACACTCGCCATAACAAGATTCCCACCCTTTGGCGTTGGGAATGTTGCGCCAGCCAAAAGTGGGGTACGGTTCCCAAAATCCCCCGGTGCCCAGGTGCATAACACGGGCAAAAACTTCTAACATGCCAACCGTCAAGAGAAGGCTAAAGAGAACCAATATCAAATTGGGCAAAATTTTTCGCAAAATAGGTTTCATGGGATTGGTGACCAGTAGCAAGTGAGGGTATCACTTGCTACTTCCTTTATTTTTTGCCGTTGGGGTTTTTACGAACCACAAACCCATCCATGTAGAGGGTGTCGAGGTCGCCTTTGGTGAAGGTGAAGAGGGCGTTGCTGGGGGTGGTGACAATGGGTTCGCCGCGCAGGTTGAAACTGGTATTCATGAGTACGGGCACACCAGTTGCCTGCCCAAACAGTTCAATAGCCCGGTAATACAGCGGGTTCCACTCTTTGCGAACGGTTTGAATGCGCCCCGTTCCCTGGTGGTTGACGGCCTGGATGTTATCGCTCTGTTCTGGGCGGGTGCGGCAAACGGATAACATATAACGATAAGGGTATTCGGCCCGATATTTGTCGCCCAGGTCGCTCCAGAACTCAGGCGCGCGTTCTTCTGTGACCACCGGGGCGAAGGGGCGGAAGGGTTCGCGGAATTTAATCCGTTCGTTGACAACTAATTTCATTTCGCCGCGACGGGGGTCTGCCATGATGGAACGGTTGCCCAGGGCGCGTGGCCCCCATTCAAAACGGCCTTGATACAAACCCAACACTTTTTGTGCCAGGAAGTCATCTACCATTAAGTGGGCCAGTTTGTCTACGTCGTCCACATATTCGTAGGAGTAACCATACTCTTTGATGGCGGCTTTGATTTCGTCGGGGGTGTAGGATTTGCCCCAGTAGGCATCTTCCATCACAAATTGACGCGATTTGCCCAACATGACGTGGTAGGCGTAGAGGGCTGCCCCCAAGGCTCCACCTGCGTCACCTGCGGCGGGTTGGATGTATACGTTGTCAAAGGGGCCTTCGCGCATAATACGGCCGTTTGCCACCGAGTTCAAGGCTACCCCACCGGCAATACACAGGTTTTTCATGCCACCAGAGGCTTCGTAGGCATGATGCGCCATTTTTAACATCGTTTCTTCCGTCACCACCTGAATACTGGCAGCAATATCCGCGTAATACAAGTTACGTTCGGCCGTTTTGTCATCCCAGCGTGGGTGATCTTTCTGTGGGTTGGTGGTAATGGTGAAAAATTCGGAGTTGTGAATGCGGGGTTCACCAAACAGTTCCTCAAATTTGCGGCTAAAGGTTTTTTTGGTGGAGTGGTGGAACTCAAAATACTCCATATTCAGGCGCACACTGCCATCATGGCCGACATTCACCACCTTCATCACATCATCCATCCGGTTAGGACGGCCGTAAGGAGCCATCCCCATAACCTTATACTCCCCTTCGTTTACCTCAAAACCCAGGAAAGCGGTAAACGCCGAGTAAAGCAACCCTAAAGAGTGGGGATAACGAATCTCGCCTGTTAAATCAATCTGATTACTGCTGTATTTACCTTTTGCCCCAGTGCCCGGCACCGTATCCCAGGCAGCCGTCGCCTTGCCAACAGAAGCAGTTGTCCACTCCCCCACCCCGTCCACCGTCAGAATAGCTGCTTCTTCATATGGTGAGCAGAAAAAGGCACTGGCGGCATGGCTGAGGTGATGTTCTACAAATAACAATTTTTCATTGGGGATGTCGAGTTCGGTGAGGAGTTTACCCTTGATCCACAGTTTTTCATTGAACCAGGCAATCATGGATTCCCGAAAGACGGTGTAGGATTGGGGGAACATTTGCAGCGAATTTAAGAGAATACGCTCAAATTTTAGCAGTGGTTTTTCGTAGAAAACGACGTAATCCAGGTCTTTGGTGGTGATACCTGCCTGATTGAGGCAAAACTCAATGGCTAATTTGGGATAACCAGAGTCGTGTTTTTTACGGGAAAAACGCTCTTCTTCGGACGCAGCCACCAACATACCATCTTTTAGCAAGGCTGCGGCGGCATCGTGATAGTGACAAGAAATACCCAGGATATACATTTACGCCAGCCTCCGTCCGTCTTCAACGGTAAATTCATGTGTTTTGCGATCCCGCCAACGGGATTCAATACGTTGTTTAATGTCCAGGGGATCACCTAAAAGGCGCATTCCCAGACCAAAGGGGAGAAAAATTGTAAAGTAAAAAATGGTGAGAACTAAACGGCCGATAAAATCGCCCATGAAGTGACCAAACTTCTTCCAGGCTGCCCAAAATTTGCGTAAAAATTCCATAGTAACTCCTCTAAAAGGTAGTCAAATTGTGTAAAGGTTGTGGTTGAACAGTATTTCACTCTTACCAGGAGTTATTTTACTGGGTTTGCTTACTAACGCCCTAACGAAAAGTCCAGGCAGGAGAGAGATTAGAGATTAGAGATTGCTCTCAATCTCTAATCTCTTTTTGTTATTCGGCGTAGGAAACGGAAAAGACGCAACCACCATAACGGCCGTTCCAGAGTAACCCACCACGTTTGAGAGATGGGGGTATCTGCCCCCCTGGCATAACGGCTGCGAATGAACCACTCCTTCAGTTGGTGAATAGCGGGTTGTAGCGGTTGAACCAGGGAGGCCAGGCGAGGTTGACGGCCGTATTTCCACAGTCGGCTGGTAAACGCGGCGGCAAATTCGTCTGGGGTCTGGCTGGGCGGGGTGGGTTGCCCCAGGGCACGGGCCTGGTGTTGCAAACGGCCGTAAGCCCAACTCACATTTTTCACAACTGACCGATTCCTCTGCCACAGCCACCCAACTATCAGCCCACCCATCAGCAAAACACCTCCCCAACCCCACCAAAACGTGTGACGGGTCGTTGGTTCGGGCAGGGGTAATGGGGTGACAGAAACAACCGGTGCCAAAGAAGCTGTTTGTGCCGGGGTGAAGGTGGGAAAAGCGGCCGTTGGTTCAAACTCCACCCAGCCGTAACCGGCAAAATACACCTCCACCCAGGCATGGCTATGAATCTGGTAAACCGTTTGCACCCCCTGTTCATCCGGTGGCTGCGCCAGATAACCCACCACCAGGCGAGCAGGCAACCCCAGGCTGCGAGCCATCACCACCATGGCTGAAGCGTAATAGTCACAATACCCCCGTTGCAGTTCAAACAAGAAAAAAGAAACCGGGTCTACCCCCGGCGGGGGCAGGTCTACCTCTAATGAATACGGGTATTGGCGCAGAAATTGTTCCAGGTTTTTGCTTTGGTCATAAGGGTTGTTTTGGCTGCCAGCTACTTGTTGAGCCAGTTCGTGAATGGCCGGGGGAATCTCTGGTAAGGCGGTGTAACGGGACAGGATAACGGCAGGGGTGTCGGAAACGGCCGTTTGGCGCAATTCATCCGGCGTAACCAGCGACAGTTGAGACACAGCCCGATACACCCCTTCTCCCCCCTGCACCCGCACCAAATCTTCCAACCCGCGCCAAAACGTCACCACCTCCTGGTCAAATTGCACCGGCAAACCCACCGTATAACGCAACGGCCGTTTATCTATGATCCAATGTACCGACTGACTCACCAGCAGTTGCCCCGCCACAGGGGAGTGGGGGATGGGTTGATTGGCAGCCATCGTCTCCACGCGCTCCTCCGAACGTGCCCACCCCCGCCCAGTGTATACATCATAACTAAAACCCCGCCAATGCAACCCTGGCATCTGTTCAATACCGGCCGGGCTGGAAAAAGTAGCAGTCATCACCACAATCTCCGACAACTCAGGCGCATTACCCAACAAATAGGCACGGGGCAATAGCCCACTGCCACCCGGCCCACCTGGGTTCCCGTCCTCCCCGCCGCGTGGCTGGTCTACCCCGGCAAAAACTTGTTTGAGGGTTTGTTCTGCCTGTTGCACCAGAGGTTGTTCCTGGAAGGCACGCGCCCATGCCGTGAGGCTGAATGCTGGCAAAATCATGGCAGACATCAGCGTGATCAACCCAATCCCACCCGCATAGGCCAATAAATCGAGCCAGATTTCGCTGGAATAATCTACTTTTGCGGCCTCCCACTGTTGCGACAGGTGGGTGAAGTGCATCAACCCCGCCAGTGGCCCAGCCAGGGCCACAAACACGGCCGCCCACCAGACAGGAGCCAGGCCAAAATAACCGTTTATCGCCAGTGCCATGCCCAAAAGGGTGAGACCCAGTAACGGCCGTTTTTCTCGAAATGTACTCCACCCGGCATAGGCCGCCAATAACCAGGTGGCAAAGGCTAATCCACAGGCAAAAAAGAGCGTTTCTTCGCTGCGTTCGCCACGCCAGGCCGCCACCCCCCAGCTAACCAACCGATCCAGAAACAGGGCCATCTGCCCCAACCAGTAAGGGCGCACCGCCGCCCACCCACTGGTGAGAACAGCCCAGGGTGGGCGCAATCGGGCCAGGTAAACAGTGGTAAACAGCAGGTTGTAGAGGAAAATCAATCCCCAGGCAGGTAATGGGCGAATCGGCCGTTTTGCCAGCCCCACCCCAAACAGTAACCCCAAAACGGCCGTTGACAACACCACCTCCCCCTCCGGCACCCACCCCACATCATACACCGCCCCCACCACACAACCCACCGCCCCCGCCAGCAGGAAAAAGGGCAACCACCCCTCCTGTGGGCGAAACCGACTCCATATCCAACCAACTAAATCAGCCACCATAATATCTTGCGTGATATTCCAAAACAGGATACCATCCACCTTTATGACAGAAACACCGACACAATTGCCATTAGCCCTCAGCAAATCACCTGCCAAAAAACGAGTTCAGAGTGGAATATCCACTACAAATGTTATCATGTCAGCTTATGTAGGTGGAAATGCTGACATATTTCCAAAAATTCTGGAGTTACACCTTTCACCAGGAGCAACAATTGCTGATGTCACCTATGGAAACGGTGTATTTTGGCGAAATGTAGATTTGTCAAAGTATGTCCTGTTGCCAACCGATCTAGCCACTGGTGTTGATTGCCGCCATCTACCTTATCCAGATGAAACGTTGGATGCACTCGTTTTAGATCCCCCTTATATGGAAGGATTACTCCGCAATAATCACCAACATAAAGCTGGAAACGGCAACTTTGGAGCCTTCCGGGAATACTACGCCAACGGAGATGAGACAAACAACGGCCCTAAATGGCACGCTGCCGTGACAGATTTATATTTCAAAGCAGGAGATGAAGCCTATCGGGTTCTTAAAGAAGAAGGAATATGTATTGTTAAATGTCAAGACGAAGTTTCTGCAAATCGTCAACGGTTGACTCATGTGGAAATCATCAACCAGTACGAAAAACTAGGGTTTTACACAAAAGACCTGTTTGTTGTCGTGCGTACTAACAAAGTTGGGATTACTCGTTTGAAAAAACAGGTTCACGCCCGCAAAAACCACAGTTATTTCCTCATTTTTGTCAAAGTGCCTAAACGGAAACGGGGAAACGGGTAGGATTTGTCAGCCAATCTCTCTGTTTAGCACTAATTTGTCTAACAACTCGTGGAAGTTATCTGTAAAAGGTGGTTTTAGTGGCCAATCCAGCGTTATCAGGGTTGGTAATAAGTGCTGACGCTGGTAAACAGTGTATTTATGAAAGCTATTTTCTGGAAGTTCTGAGTTGAGAGCAAATGCAAAACGCCATTTTTCGCCATAGGCAAAACTGTTGACAGCCAATATATCAAACTCTCCACGCAACAAACAAGTCGTTTTCAATTGACTTCCATCAGGGAATGTAACGGTCCGGTTATCACTGGCATCTACCTGAACCTTTCCTGTCCAGGTATCTACACCTGATTTTTTCACTAAATTGGTTTGCAGACTTTTGACCTCTACTAAAAATGTATGCCCTCGGTAGGTCAGTCGTTTGTCCCCCTTGATAGCCCTGTTATGGTCATCATCTTTGTGAATGGCGGTAATGTTGGGGTGTTTCAAAAACAAGTCATAAAACTTCTTTTCGGCAATATAACCCAATAACATGCCGCGAAGGCTGGGGTTTTGTTCTACCAGGGTCGTCAATTCCGCTTCTGTAATATCCCATTTTGCCAGAATTGAATTTTTTTCATTCATGATCTGTTTCTATTTTGTGTAAGATGATCATCGGTTGTGTATTTAATACTTTACATATCTGCAAAAACTCTATGACATCTAATCTTCTTTCGCCACTTTCGTATTTGGATACAAAGGATTGTGGTTTTCCCAGACGGTTGGCAATTTCTACTTGTGTTAAACCTTGAGTACGCCTTGTTTCAATTAAGATTTCTCGCAATGTTGTGTACTGGTGGTGTTTGTTCATGATCTCCATTTTCTATCCCAAGTCTGAATATCCCAAATTTGGATTTTCGACGAGATCATGGCTCTAATGGGTTTCGCACAGTGATGACCCGGCCGGTGCGAGTGACACGAAACTCCCAATAACCACGCCGGGCAGGCTCCTGGCTGGGTTCGCCAACTTCGCCCTGGTGAATCAGGTGGCAGCTAAAACCGGAACGGCGAATGGTCTCGCGTAATCCCTCACTGCCTGGTTCCTGGCTAAAACTACCCCGTTCCAGCAGCAATATGGTGGGTGGGATACCTTTTTGTGCCAGGTTTAGCAGGTGTGGCAACCAATCGGCCGTTCCGCTAGGGGTGATGAGAACGGCCGTATTCCCCCGCCGCGCCAAACGGGTCAAATCCTGTAACGCCCCAGCCAGATCCGTTTCACCATCCGCTTGGGTCAGGGCCAAAGCCCGCAAAATGTTCCACTGCTGCCCCTGCCCGCGCCCTGGCGGAATAATCTGGGGGGAACGGCCGTAAACCGCCAACCCCACTGCTCGATTTTGTTGCAACCCACGCGCCGCCAGAGAAGCCGCCCACAACACCGCATGTTCTTCTGTACCCATCGCCCCCTGCCCCAGTTGCACCACCTGTTGCATATCCAACACCAGCCAGATGTCCCCGGCCGCATCCTGGTCAAACTGACGCACAAACAAACTGTCCCGATGGGCCGACACCGGCCAATGAATCCACTTTTTCGGGTCGCCGGGCTGATATTGGCGCACGGTGGCAGCATTGATGGTAGCTTGCCAGGCACGTTGTGGGGTACGTAAACGGCCGTCGCTTTGTCCGGTGGGCAACTGAATCGGGAGTTGGCGGTGAATGGGGGGATGAATAATCACTGTGTCGCTGACGGGGTAGTGGCGGCTAACAGTGAAAATACCAAAAGGATCACCGCTAGAAATCGCCCACGGCCCTAGAGTAAATTGACCCCGTTGCTGGCAAACGGCCGTTTCTCGCCATCGGTCTACTTGGTGCCCCGCCACACTCCGCACCACTGCCGCCGTATACCCTGGCACACTGGAGGCATCCACCACCTCCACCCACAACGCCGGAAAAAGGCTATCGTTGTTAAGTTCAAACTGCTCTTCCAGGCGGTCACCTACTGCCACCCAACCAAAACGGAGGTGTCGCTGCGCGTGTAGCCCCCGCGCCAACCCCCAGGCCCACCCATAAGCAATAAGGAACAGCCCCCCCATACCCACCAGCAAGGTATTCCAGATACGGTCGGGCAGCAAAACGGCCGTTACCAGTAACACCCCAAACCAGACCATCGGTAGGCGAACCTGCAATTTTATCCGGGCTGGATTAACAACCATAGTAAAAAGGCAAACGGCCGTTCCTAAAAATTTAACCGTTGGGCCAATGTTTGCCGCACTAGATTCAAATCCGGTGGCAAATTGATAACCGGGTTGGCATATTCACTTTCTACCTCCTCCAGGTGACTCTCATGATACCCAATTTTGAACCGGGTAAACTTCAGTCCGTGTGCGGTACTAATTACCACCACCCGATCTGAGGCGTGAATCACCCCTTTTTCCACCAGCTTAAATAGCGCGGCCAGAGCCACCCCCGTGTGTGGGCAGGTATACATACCCGTGCGATCCGCAATAGCCGCAGCATTAGCCAGTTCGTGTTCGCTGGCCTGTTCCACAATGCCGTTTGTCTCTTGAACCGCTTGCACAGCCTTTTCATAACTGACCGGATTCCCAATTTGAATCGCAGATGCCAATGTATTTTGCGCCCGCAGCGAGGTTTTCCCGGCAAAACCGTCGCAAAAACTTTCGTAAAAGGGATTAGCTTTGGCCGCCTGTGCCGCCACCAGCCGGGGCAAACGGGTGATAATACCCAGGTCTTGCAGCAACTTTAACCCCTTGTACAACGCACTGATATTGCCCAGATTCCCCACCGGAATCACAATCCAATCGGGTACTTCCCAATCAAACTGGCGCACAATTTCAATGCCAACCGTTTTTTGCCCCTCAATTCGTAAACTGTTCATAGAGTTAGCCAGATAAATGGAGTTATCTTTGGTCATCTCCTGGACAATTTGCATACAGCCATCAAAATCCGTGTCCAGAGCCAGCACATAGGCCCCGTTGGCGATAGGTTGAATCAGTTGGGCGTTGCTCACCTTATTCTGTGGCAAAAAAACAACCGCC
>CAZPEJ010000059.1:0-14177 GCA_964585465.1 uncultured Ardenticatenaceae bacterium | reverse complement strand
TTCGCGCTGGTGGCCGGCAACAGTGGGTTTTGTCCCAGGAACGGCCGATCTGCTGACCATTCGCCGCCAGGGGAACAGTTTGCATGTTTGGTGGGGGGAACGAGAATCGGCGGTTATCACTGACCACACCAACCCCACGATTTTGGATGATAATGCGATTTATTTCGACCTGTTCCACTTTGACGAGTGGCACCTGGCGTTACGTATCTGGTTTTTCTGGCTGGATAAAAATATCGGCAGTGGTTTCTTTTTCGGCCGTCACGAAGTGCCAGATGCGGAACGATTCGACCTGCTTATTCGCCGCCGTGATGGTCAGGTGACGTTGGCCTGTACGGATTTGCACTGGCGGGAGATATGGGGCAAGGTCAACAAAGGGGAAACGATGCGAGCCACTCTGGGGTTGACTCTGGAAGTGAAAGGGAAACTGGCTGAGGAGGAACTGGGTAAGGTGTTAAATGTGTGGCAAAAGGAAAAAGGGCAGGATGACCAGGAGCCATACAACCCGATTGAGTACATTCGTCGTCTGGCGGCCGGGTTGGGGCCAAGCCGGGTGGTGCGGGGCAAGGGCACCGAAGCCCACCTGCCCACCATTCACAATATGACACAAGTGAGTGAGGCAAATCGGCCGTCGCGTATGACCAGCAGTGATGTGAGGTTGGGATAGAATCGTTGGAGGAGATTCAAAAATTTTTTTAGGAGCATATCATGGCAACAAAATTGACCCCCGATCAAAGAAACAAATTCGTCAGATACCTGAAAGACTCTTTTAGTTCTAGTGAATTAGATGATGTGTGTTTTGCTCTAGGTGTAGACCCCTCTGATTTTGGATCTGGGGCTTCTGCCAAGTCACGCGAGGTGATTTTGTGGGCGGAGCGGCGTGGCAAAGTAGACCAGCTTTTTCAGGCTATTTTGGAGGTTCGTGAGGGGGAAGATTTGTCGCCTTATGGGTATGTGGCGGGGGGTGAATCGGCCGTTTCTACCCCTACTATCTCGTCACCACCCGTTACTACACCCACCACACCCACCACACCACCGGTCACAACGGCCGTTACAGAGCCATCTGGCAATAGCATTTATGCCAATTTTGACATTCGGATTGGCCTGAAACAAGCAGACGGCCGTTATCCGTTAACCGCCGAATCCCTCTCTGGCGAGACCAAAACCATCTTACAGACCCTGCCCTCCAACAGTGATGAATTTCAAGACTACATCACCTTTTTGCGTGATCTGATTGCCCGCGATTCGGACGCAGAAGGGTTAGGTACCATGTTGCGTCAATTCCTCTTTCCCCAAGAGGTATGGGATTTATTCGGCCGTAGTTACACCAAAGCCAAAGCCGAAGGCAAACCAGGGTTACGTGTGCGGTTACGCATGGATGTCAACTCCCCAGAACTGAGCCAGGTACCCTGGGAGTATTGCCGCGATGACCGCAGTTTCCTGGCTCTGAACGATGATACCCCGGTCGTGCGCTACATTCCCACCGACCGACCACCCGAAGCAGTGGCTACCCCGCAGAAAGTCCGCATTTTGTTGGTGATGGCCAGCCCCAAAGACCAGGCTGCTCTGGATGTGGCGGTGGAAGAGCAGCGTATTCGCCAGGCTTTGACCGGGCTGGCCCAATCGGGCCGGGTGGAAATTCAAACCATCCCCCACGCCACGCGGCGGGAGTTGCGGGTAACTTGCCGCAAATTTGACCCGCACATCCTCCATTTTATTGGGCATGGCACAGTAAAACCGAATGGGGAGGGGGCATTGGCCTTAGAAGGGGACAGTGGCGAGACGCAGTTGATTGATTCTCAAGATATGTATCTGATTTTGCAAGGGAGCAGCACTCGCCTGGTGGTACTCAATGCCTGCCAGACGGCGGCGCAGGGGGCCGGAGAAGCATTGTCTGGGATGGCTCCCCGGCTGGTGGTAGCGGGTGTACCGGCGGTGATTGCTATGCAGTTTGTTATGCCGGATAAAACGGCCGTTGCTTTTACGCGGGATTTTTATGATTTCCTGGCATCGGGCAAACCGTTGGATTCGGCCGTGACGGAAGCCCGCATTGGCATTTATGTGGACAATGACGACAAGGTGTTTTGGGCCATACCGGTCTTGTTTATGCGGGCACCCGATGGGGTGATCTGGCAGTAACCTGGAGTAAAGTTGTTGAACATGTTTGGTATTTGTGGGGTTTGCCGTGAAACGTAAAACGTGAAACGTGAAATTTCACGTTTCACGTTTTACGTTTCACGTTTTACGTCCCTCTGTGCGAGTCACTTTATTAGATTCTCCTGTTGAGTTGATATGATGATTCCTATTCCTGAACCCAAAGGAACGGCCGTTTTCTATTACTCCCGCCTCTTTTTTCGCAACCCCTACCAGGCTTTAACCGAACTGTACCAGCAGTTTGGCCCCGTCTTTGTTTTTGGGGTCAAACCATTTCGTTACATCTACCTCATTGGCCCCGAAGCCAACCATACCTTGTTGGCAGGTGTTACCGAAAATTTGCGTTGGCGTGAAGCATTTGAGGTGTTAACGCCGATTGACGGGGAAACTGCCCTCATCGTTAGCGATGGGGCAGACCACAAACGCCGCCGCCGCCTGGTACAACCCGCTTTTCACAAAAAGCGATTAGATGTTTACCTCGATTTGATGCGCTTATTTGCCAGTCAAACCATTAACCAGTGGCAGCCGGGGCAAACGATTGACATTTACCAGGCGTTGCGTGCCACGATTCGCCAGGTGGTTATTCGGACGTTATTTGGGGAGCATCTGAGCAAACAGTCGGAGTACATTGGTCAACAAATTCAAACCATTTTAGATTTTATCAACTTGCCAATTATGCTCCAGGTTAAGTGGAACATCCCCGGCACTCCCTGGCACCGGGCCGCCAAAGCACGGCAAGCGTTGGATGGTTTGATTTACCCCGAAATAAGCCGCCGCCGGGCAGCCCCAGATGAGGCGGATGATGTGATGGCTCTGTTGCTGGCAACACAAGATGAAACGGGGGATTCCCTCTCAGACCTGGAGGTGCGTGATCAGGTAGCCAGCCTGATTGCGGCGGGGTACGACACGACTAGCGCGGCGGCTGGTTGGGCGGTGTATGCCATGTTGCAAAATACGGCCGTTTGGCAAACGGCCCAGGCTGAAGTTGTGAAAATAGTGGGAAACGCTCCCCTAATGTTAGAACACCTACCCCAGCTAACTTACCTGGATTGGGTCGTTTCCGAAACGCTGCGGTTATACTCACCTGCTGTGATTGGGGTGCGGAAAGTTGCCATTCCCTTTGAGTATGCTGGTTACACCATTCCCGCAGGCAGCCAGATTATCTATTCACAATACCTCACCCATCGGTTGCCCCACCTCTGGCCGCAGCCAGAGCAGTTTCGCCCCGAACGGTGGAACCCGGCCGCCGCTGACTATCGCGCCCCCACGCCGTATGAATATATCCCTTTTGGGGGTGGGGCCAGGCGGTGTATTGGTTCAGCGTTTGCTGTGATGGAATTGAAGGTGATTCTGGTGGAACTGCTACAAAAAACAACCCTGACGCTTCTACCAAACCCTGTCACCCCCACTGGCCTGGCAACAATGTTTCCCAAAGAAGGGGTTTGGGTGAAAGTGGAGTAGTTTCGAGTTTCGAGTTGCAGGTTTCGCTCCTCGCTCCTCGTTCTTCGCTCCATCACATCTGTGGTGAATCCCCCGCCAAAAACAACCCCGGGTCGTCAGCAAGAACTCCCTGCGCGTGGTTGATAATTTCCACGATGCGGTTTTGGGCGGCTGGCTGCAACAAGGCTTGCACCAGCACCTCGGCCACGTCGGTGCGGCTAATGCTGCCGCTCATCCCAATTTCTGGTTTTAACAACACCTTTTGCCCGCCTGCTTCATCCGTTAATCCCCCAGGACGCACAATGGTAAAAGGTAACCCGCTTTGTTCCAGCACAATTTCGCCCCGCCGCTTGGCTCTCAGAACGTGGGTGAGAAAAGGGATGATCTCCGGGTAAGTGGTGCCCATCGAGGTGCAGGTGATGATGTGTTGAATTTGTCGCCGTTGGGCAATGTCTACCAGATTTGCCATTACGGTGTGTTCTACGGCTTCCACTTCTTCCAGATCGCGGATATTGCGAGTGCCCAGGGTGTTGATAACGGCCGTTATTCCCATACACGCCGCCTCTAAATGAACTTCATGCAACACACTCCCCACCACCGTACTCACTTTAAGAGGCTCAAACGGCCGTGTTTTACCAATATCCCGCACCAAAATCCGTGTAGGAATCCCCTTACGCCGCAACGAAGCCACCACCTGTTGCCCTGTCCCGCCTGTAGCCCCCAAGACTAAAACCCAACCTTCATATGTACTCATCGTATAACTATACTGCATAAGGTGATAAATTGACATTTTGCTGAAGGGAATTAGAGATTGGAGATTGGAGATTCGCCAATCTCTAATCTCCAATCTCACAATAAAAATGTCAGTTTATGCCCTCCGGGAGTATAAAAGCCCCTGATGGAAACAAACGATGTTTCCTCAGGGAAACATCGTCTGTTTAAGTAGTTACCTCTATCGGCCCATGGCCTGACGTAATGTTTCGCAAGCCGGGCAACTGCCACTGGGTCGAATCATCGCATAACCCGCCTGGGGATCATCCCCCCACAGGGTAAAGTCCACATTAAACACAACCATCAACCGCACCTTGCCACTATTCCCAGACAAACTGGCTGCCTCGCCCAACCATTGCGCGTGTTGGGCGACTGTTGTGCCACTGGCCCAGCCAAAACGGGATGGCACCCCACCAAAATCTTCCCCAGATAAGTACCCCAACTCGGTGAAACAGACAGGTCGCGCCCCACCGAAGGCGTTGTAGTACATATTTAACGTGGGGTTAAAGTACCAGCTGTAATGGGCCGAGCCTGTTGGGTGGCCTGAAGTAGCACCGGGAGAGGTAGCCCCGGCGTTGTGATGTACCCCGATACAATCCATGTAAGCAGCGGCCCCGGCCGCAGCCATGCCAGCCACATACCGGTTATCAGCCCAGGCATTTGTGCCATTATCGAACCCGGTTGGGGCAGGCGCACCACTAATGACCATCACATTGGGATTGGCGGCTTTAATTTTGTTGTAGGCCGGGGCTAACATATTATTGACATAAGAAGCAGGGTCAATTTGCCCAGCAGGCCACTCAAAGTCAATGTTCATTTCGTTCCAAACTTCGATGGCGTTTGGCCCTAACGCAGCCACCCCCCCTAAAAAGTCCACATATTCAGCAAACTCGATACTGCTGGGGTAAGTATTGGCTCCGGGGATGCTTAACAACACCTTGAAACCGTTGGCCTGTGCCTGGGAGATGCGCCCGGCGACAGCACTGGGGGAGTCCCCTGACCCCCATTTGTGTTGAAACTTAACCCAGGTCATTCCGGCGTAAGACATGAGTTGAGGATTGGATAGCGTGTGAGTTTGTCCACCTAGCTCAAAACCAGAGTTTGCCACTGGCACAATGCCGCCAGGGGGTGGGGGAGCCGGAGGAGGTGAGTTTCCGCCACCGCTGTTATCGCCCCCACCTGCAACGGGCGGATCAACTTCCACAATTGCCAGGGAGGTAACATCAAAACCGCCCTGTACTGTAACCAGGCTGGCAAAAATCCATGCTTCGGTTTGGTTATCGGGCAAAACCACTTGCAACCAACTGGCATCTTCGTTCCGGCCGATTAATTGCAACACGGTACCAGTGGCTATTCCACCCGCGATTGTGCCATAGGTGACACCTGGGCCAAGGCGGATATTGGCGGACAGATTCACAACGGCCGTTCCGGGTTCACCATCAGTGGTGGGTTGGTTAGTGCCGCCTGAGGTGACAGGGGGCGAGGTAGGTTCAGGGGTAACCTCGGCCACAGGGGCCACCACCGCCACAGCCAGGGTGCCGATGCTGGTGATGTCTTCCCCTAAGGAGAACTCTGCCTGGACGGTGTAATTGCCGGGTTCGGCCGTTCCTTCCCAGGCAAATGTAAGAGCATCCCCTGTTGCACTACCCAGGATATTCCCCTGGGCATCTTCCACCTTCCACACAATGGCGGCACTGGTGGGTTGGGGTGATTCGGCCGTTCCCAGGTAACTTTGTAAAGCAGTTGCATATCCGGCCCCGTCGGTGACGCTGCCCAACCCACGCACAATCGCGCCGCGCAGGTTGAACCCTTTAATCAGGGCTAATTTTTGTCCCAGAGAGGCCGGGTTGCCTAGCCAGACGGTATGGGATTGTCCATTGTCGTCGTAGTTGTAGGTATAGGTGGCACTGTTGCCGTCCCAGGTGAGGGGGGAAGCTGTACCAGAGAGAGCTACCTCAACGGCCGTTTCTGGCTCAACTTCTGCGGCTCCGGTGATAAATTGCAAGGTGCCAAAACGGGAAAAGGCTTGTTGGTTGGAAATTTCCAGGAAAACCTCTCCCAGGTGGTCAATAGCGTTGCTGCTCACCAGGGCGGTCAGTTTATCGCGGGCAACCTGGCGAGTCGCCCAATTGAGCAGCGAACTCAGGTTGCCAGCGGGTGTGTAAACCGAGGGATCGGCAGGTAATTGAGCATACACCACATCAGCACTGCTGCCGACAACCGCCCAATCTTGCCCCAAACTATCCCATTGCCCTTCTACATTGACCGGTGTTGCCAGGGTAACGGCTAAAGTCAGCCCTTGCCCATGAAGAGCCGTTGCCAGGTTGTTGACAAAGGTAGAAAAGAGTTGTCGCTGACCAGTGGTAGCTCCTTGATAATCGAGGTTGAGGCCAACAAACCCACCGCTGCTGACTCGATTGACCAGTTCATTGATGTGGTTGGTTTGCAGGTTGGGGTCACTAAGCAGGGCGGTTAAAGAAGCCTGATCCACGATAGCTCCGGTGTTGGTTACTCGCAATAATTGGGTGTAGGCTCCGGTGGGAACGGCCGTTGGTTCACCCAATAACGAACCATCCTGATTGAGTGTCAAAGTGCCCACGCTCACTTCCGTCAAATGGGGTAACAACTCGACAGGTAACGTTTGGGCGGGCAATACTTCGGCTGCCACCGATGGGGCTGTTGCAGCCGAGGCACTCATCAAAGCGACTGCCTGGGGTAATGTTCCTTCTGCGGAAACGATTTGCCCTAATGTTGTGTCAATCACACTGGGCATAAATGTCCAGTTGTTGCCATTCCAGCCGTATAAATCTAATGTTTCTGGGGCGGCCCCTGCCGGAATAACCACCGAGGCATTACCCGTTGCGGTGCCATCGTGAACAATGTTGTAGACGTTGCCCACAATGGTTTGGTTGGCCGGGGCTACGAAGTCGGTGGCGGGCTGTGCCGCGACGTTTACGCCTGTAACACCGTTGCTGACGACAAGATCAATTTCTCCGGGGAGCGATAGGTTACTGCTGGCTGCGGTGGCCTGGGGGGCGGGTTCTCCATTTTCAGCAGGGGTGTCGGTGTTACCCGTTAGACCCAGGCGTTGCCCCAGTGAGATGGGAGGGAGAAAGAGGCCGGTTATGATCAACCCAATGACCAGTAACACACCAACAATCATCAGGCCAAACGGCCGTTTTCCTCCAGTTTCACTTTCTCGTTTTAACTCCGTTACGGCTGGTGCTTCGGCCGATGGAGTACGATCTTCTTCCATAATTTTCCTTACCTCCATATCGTTTCGAGCCAAAAAAGAGAAGTTTTTAGCTCTTATACTGCCTGCAAGCAAAAAAGCGGCCGTTTTAGCCGCCGTTGCCCAAGCGCGAAAATTCTAGCACAAGTTTACCGCTTGCCCAATAATGTGGTTTCCCTGTTCAATTTTTTCTCATTGGTTATACATCCATGCGATGTTTCGACCTTTGGATAGAATGATTAGGTACCTCAGCAACCCACATAAAGCGAAAGTGTAACCGTTCTTTACTTTGTGTTAAGATAACAGCAACTATCAGTGAATGGAGACGTTAAGATGGCGGCATACTCAGGGTTGATCTTGGTGATTGACGACGAAGAACCTGTGCGGGAAGCGGTGACGGATATTTTGGAACTGGAAGGGTTACAAGTTGTGTCTGCGGCAAACGGCCGGGATGGCATTGAGTTGTATCAGGCGCAACAAGGGGATATTCATTTAGTTATCTTAGATTTATCTATGCCAGGTATCAGTGGCGCAGAGACGTTAGAGGCATTACAGCAAATCAATCCAACGATTCGGGTGATTTTGTCTTCGGGTTATAGCGAAGAAGAGGTCAATCAACGTATTCAAGGCCAAAGTGGTGTCACTTTTATCCAGAAACCTTACAGTTTTAATACGTTGGCAAAAACGGTACGACAACAGTTGGCAAGGTCATGACGGCCGTAACTGGTACACCTTCATGTTATTTGTCCCCTGTTCTTGAGTGAGCGGAAAATCGGTGCTGTACCGTAATTCGGCCGTTTTGGTAATTTTTTCATAGTTCCAGCCAGGAGCCGTCACCAAATAATCTGCCGGGCTTTGTAAAATATAATCAGCTAAAGCAGTTTCATCAGCTAGAAGTGGCACAACTTCTGGCGAGATGAGTCCTGCCAGGTCTATCAACGGCCGTTCTGCAAAATACCCAATGGCCCCAATGTCATGAGCTGCAATCAGCGCGTCCGGTGGGGTGTTTTCCGCCAGCCAATGGGCCACAGCCACCATTTCCCCCTCAATAATTGCCACATCGCGGGCATAAGCCTGTGCCCCCAACAGGAGAAAAAAGCCCAACAACACCGCATAGGTTAAATGAAATGTCAGCCGAAATAAACGGCCGATTCGCTCCGTCAACGGTAAAACCTGCCACACCATTTGCCAGCCAGCCCACCCAAAAAGAACCCAAATGGGCAGGGCAGCTAATAAATAACGGCCGTGTTGATACGTAACAGGTAATCGCCAGGCATACAAAGCCACATGCCCACCCGCCCACAACAGAGGGAGCAACTGGAATAGCCGTTTAGCTTGCCAATCCCGCCGGAAAGCGTGGTAAACGGCCGTTACCAACCCCGGCAACAGCAGCAGATGTACCCCACTGATCCCCCGCCAGCCACTTTCTGGCCCACCCAGGGTAAAAAAGAGTAACCGCACCAGCCGCGATACCAAAGGTTCTTCCAAAACAACGGCATATTCCGCCTGTTTGGCATAAAACGTGTTCGGCCAGATACCGCCGCCACTCCACAGGTTAAAAACAAAATAGGGTAACAGAGGCAGAACGGCCGTTGCTATAAACCGCAACCCATAACTTCGCCCCTGAACGAGTAACCCCAGGAGGATGAGCAGCAACAAGATAAGACCATCGGGCCGGGTGAGGACGAGCAACCCACACAAAAAACCCAAAACGGCCGCTGGGGGTGACTGTGATTCTTTTTTCTGGCTGTACAACTGTAAAATGTGTACCCCCAGCGCAGCAAATAAAAGTGTTTCCATGCCGCTGGCTGCCGCCCAAACCAGAGGCCAGGTAAACAAAACAGCGAACCCAACCGTTAGAGCCTGCCCTTTCCACTCCGGCCAGAGGGAACGCCACAAAACCAGACTGCCCCAGGCCAACCACCCCAGCGAAATCCCCCCCAACCCATAAGCCCACAGAAGGTAGGGCAGGCGCAACCAGTAACCAATCGCCAGCAAAAATGTCCACAAGGGAGCCGTAGACCCCGCGCTCACAACCCCTGGCACATACTCCCAACGGCCGTTCCGCACCAGATTACGGGCGTAGGTTTGGTGTATCCAGGCATCATCTAGCGGGAACCCAGGAACGGCCGTTAACCCCACATACAACCCCAACCCCAACACCACCCCCCCGGCCAGAACTAGGGCAGGATATTGGTGGAATAAATTTTTGAGCTGTGTGAACATGGTTTTTCTCTGGAGCGTATGGCGTGAATGGAACACACAAAACGGTTCCCTCTACGGCCTCACCCCATATAACTGATACCCCTGTTTTTCATCGAGCCGTTGCAGCCGGGGGTGGTTTTCGTGGCCTTCGTACAAATCTTTTAGGGGGAACGGCCGATTTTTATCCAACACCAGATAACCCACCCCATAACGGTCGGCGGCTTGTAGCAACATCGGCAACGACTCATTGGGCAAACTCACCGCTGCCCGCCCGGTGTGGTAATAAAAACCAGGGGCATCCCCCACCATCACAACGGCCGTTTCCGGCAAACTCTCCGCAAACTGCTCATAAACGTCACCCGCCCCATCACCTGCCGCACGCGGTAAACCCACTGCCAGCGTGACAATAAAAGCCACCGCCACAAATAGAGCCGAAAACAGGCGTTTGGCCCTTTCAGGCTGCCAATGGGGCAGGCGGGCTGCCATCCACGCCACTGCCTGACTAATGCCCACTGGGGCCAGCGCCATACACCAGGGCCACAGGGCAGCAGAGGAGTGATACAGCCCGCCCCGGCCGCCCGGAAAGGTAAAAATCAGGCTCATAGCTACAAAGAGGGCCAGCGTATACCAGTTGAGGGGGCGCAAAAACGGCCGTTCCCGTGCCACCTTGCCCCACCCCCACACCACAAACGGCGTAAGAAAAATGAGGCCACAAACCGCCACAAAGTTTTGCAAAGCCAACGAAACCCCCTCCAGGCGGGATTGCAGGATATTTTCCCATCCCCAGGCCAGAAATGTAGAGAGGTTAAAGGTGCGGCCGTAGGCAAACAAGTCATCGTAGGTGGTGAGAAAGATGGTCTGGCCGCCCGCAGTGGCTAACGGCCGTCCCCAAACTAACCAGTTTCGCAAAAACCAGCCGCCCATGATGGACAGATACCCAACGAGGAGAAAAAACAGGGCTGGTAAGTGAGTCGTAAGAAGGAACGGTGTGCCTTTGGGGCGTGCGGCAACCAACCACACACCAATTGCCACCAGCAGAAACAACAAACCATCGGCACGGGTCAGGTGAGCCAAACCCGCCAAAAGGCCAGGTAACAACCAGAAAACGGCCGTTTGCCCCACCGGTTTTTCCTGAATCCAGGCCAGGCACAAAAGACACCCCCCACCAGCCCAGGCAAACGGGGCAAATGTTTCTGGCTGGTTCCACACGGCCGCAAAATACCCGCCACTCATGGTAAACAGAGCCGCCACCACTGCCTGCCACCGCTCCGCAGAAAGGTAGCTACTAATGGCGTAAGCCAGCAACGGCAACAACCCGGTGAGCAGCACAAAGGGGAATTGAGCGGCGGCAAAAGTGCCACCCCCTAAATAACCCGCCGCCGCCAACAAAGAGGGCAGTGGCATCCAGTAAGAGTGGCTGGGGGTGGGTAATCCGGTGGGATTATCCAAAAATTGCCAGATGACTTGCTCGGTGAACCCTGCGCCATCAGCCAGCCGTGCCCCATTGCTGGTGTAGTAGTACGCATCCATGTAGGCGGGTTGGGCCAGCTGCCCGGCCCAAAACCATTGCACCACCAGCCCCACCACCGCCAGCCAGAGCCAATCTGGGAAGGAGTTTCGAGTTTTGAGTTTCGAGTTCAAAGTTTCACGTTTCACATTTCACGTTCCACGCTTCACGTTTCAGATTTCACGTTTCAAGTTTCTTCGTGTCATCTGTAGTCAATTCCCCCTTACTGTGGCACGAAGATGGGGGCAACTTCGTGTGGCACGAAGATGCGGGCAATTTCGTCGGCGTATACTTCACGCCAGTCAGGGCTGTTTGCTAGCAGGGTGGAAAGCTGGCTGGCCCGTTCCATTAACACATATTGCACCTGAAACTCTTCTAACGGCCGTTTCCAGGTTTCGTGCCCTTCATACGCTTGCAAGTAATAAAACAGAAAAGCATCCCCATACACATCTGCCCGGCCATCTACAAAAACAGGTACCCCGCGCCAGATGAGATACCCGCCCCAGTTGTAACTGTTGTAACCCGGTTTTTGCGCCAGGCCGTTTTGTTCCAGGTAATCAACGGCCGTTACCGGGTAATGTTGGGCAATAACCGCCCCGTTTTGGCTGATTTTATTCACCCCCCACACACCAGCAGCCAGCAAAACCAGCAACAAAACCACCCCATTCAACAGGCGCATGGGCACAGGCGGTGGAGCGGCGTTCGTTTGTCCACTGAACAAAGGGTAAAGCGGGGTTTTTTCAAAACAAGCCAGCAACGAACGAGCTAAAATAGGGGTGGCGACAATGGCAAACAGGGGGATGTGACGAGCCGATAACAACCCGGCCGAACCCGTGCCCAAAAATAGTAACAAATCGGTGGCTGTCGGCCGTTTTGCACTGATGACCCAACTCAAGACCCCCAGCCACAACAACGACACAAAAGGCCAGAAGTGAATCTGGTGAAAATCGGGCGAATGCCACTCTTGAATGTAAACCTGCATGGCCTGGCTGCCCAGGGTAAAAAAAGGGTAAATCCACAGGGCTGGGCCGTTGGGGTTGAGAGCGGCCGCCAGAAAACTAACGGCCGTTATTGCCGCCAGATAACGAATCTCCTGCCATGTCAATAAACGGCCGTTTTCCCCCCCTAACCAGCGTTGTGCCCCTTCGCCAACCGTGTAGGTGCCTAATAAAACCACGCCCAACAAATAACCGCTGTGCAGATTTGCCCAGATTGCTGTTAGCAGAGGCAGCAACCACAACCATCGCGGCTGGATTTTGTGATCCCGAAACTGCTCTACCAGATAGACAAAAACGGCCGTTAGCAGCAAATTAAACATCTGCGGCCGCGCCCCCCAGACAATTGCCGAAGTGATGGCCGCCATGAGAACCACAAAAGCTGCCAGAAACGGCCGTCCCTCACAGCAGGCAAACAACAAACCAAACGTGACCACCACAAAAACGGCAAACGTGAGCATGAGGCCGGGCAGACCCCCCACCTGATACACCCCCCACATAAAAACCTGGGACAGCCACTCGTGGGTAATCCACTCATGGTCGGGCACTGTGAAAGAAAAAACATCTTGTTGCGGGATGCCATGTTGCAAAATATATTCGCCCGTCCGCAAATGCCACCACATGTCAGCATCCACTGTTTCACGCATTCCCATGATAAACAGGGAAGCCAGCAAAATGGCGATAAAAAGTTGTCGTGTGTTCATGTTATGTGCTGGCAGGCCGTCTAGCGTAGGTAGTAAATAGATCACCAAAATTGACATGAACGGCCGTTTGACCCAATCCCAACCCATTCACCCCCCAGGTCGCCACACGCCCCAGGAAACGATTTAGGCCACCAATACGAGTTGCCAGGTACCCCAGCCGTAAATAACGACCCTGGCTGCCTGATGAAACCACCTGAAAACCGCGCTTTTCTAACATATCCGCCATCGTTTTTTTGCTAAAGTAATGCAGGTGCATATCCATAAACCAGGGCCACCGACCACGCATCAGCCGCGCCGTCAAGCTATCCACGTCCATGGTGTGAACGACCAACCACCCACCTGGTTTCAGCAGATGGTGAGCCTTTTCCAGTTCGGCCGCCGGATCATCCAGGTGTTCAATCACATCCCACAAGGTCAACACATCAAACTGTTTTCCTTGCAAAACAGGTGCATCCAGGGTGCCCTGAATGACAGCTAAACCGCGCTGTTGCGCTTCGGTGGCGGCCCACCCAGAGGGTTCTACCCCCCAGGCATTCCAGCCTGCTGCCTGGGCCACCTCCACAAAAACGCCGATGTAAGCCCCAATATCCAGCAAGGAACGGCCGTTTGCCGCCCCACTAATCTGCTCCAAAGCGTGTAAATGTTTTTTGAACGTTAATTCTCGCCCTTCACGTTCATGCAAATACGTCTCATCCTCCACCGCCGCATAAGCTGCTATCAACTCCCCAGGCGACCAGCGCGGATTGGCGTACACATGCCCACAATGGCGACACTCCACAATCTGGGCATGATGCCCATACCCGGAATGAGTGCAACGAAACGCTGCCACATCTAAATTGGCTCCATTCAGCGTGGCGGGAAATCGCACACGCCAATCATCCCGCCCACACAAATTACAATGAACCGTTATCATCAACTATCCAAACCCTCCAGGAGGTTACGATACAAAAGCACAGCGTTTCGTAGAGAAACCACAGAGTCTCCCAGAGATAAAACGCCCTGCGGCTCTGCGCCTCCGCGCGAGGAATAACGGCTCCCTGTTTTTCTGTGTCTCAATTCTCACCTGAATAAATACACTTCTTAATTGATTGGCATAGGCGGTTGCCGAGGTTCTCTGCGGCGCAAGCGGCGAAAAGCCAGCCGTAAAATAGTATATTGGGCTTTAAGAATCT
>CAZPEJ010000058.1:0-14392 GCA_964585465.1 uncultured Ardenticatenaceae bacterium | reverse complement strand
TATGAAATGGCTTTTATTATGGAGCCGAATACGGAGGAGTGGATTGTGTTTGCCGAGGGCAGCCAGCCGGTGATTAATGGGACGTTGGCGGTGTGGGACACCACAGTGGGACGAAATATCGGGTCGGCTGTTTTCCCGGATGGGGTGTATCGGTTACGGTTGCGGGTGGTACGCACGGATTATAACTATGATGAGTTTTATGCTACCGGGCTGGTTGTGTCGAATGATGTTACCCCAACCCCGACTGAGGCCGCCGAAGAAGAGATAACGGCCGAACCTGCCACACCTGCATCACCGGTTACGGCCGTTTTTGTCCAACCCGATATTTTGCCTTCGTTGACTCCGTTCCCCACACCGACACCCCTGGCAACCCCGGCCAATGACCCGTTGGGGCCGGTGGTGCCAGAAACGGCCGATAATGCGGGTGGTTTGATTGCCCAGTTGGAGCAGATTGATACCAACCGTTTTAGCCAGGCTTTCTGGCAAGGGGCTGTCTGGGCAGTCTATCTCTTTGTAGCTGTGGCGGTTTACCTGGTGGTTCGGGCTGGCTGGCGTTGGTTATGGCATGTGGTGTGGCGGCAGATAAACGGCCGTTCTTGAGGGGTGAGAGGTGAGGGAATTAACCACAGATGAAACGGATAAAACGGATGAACACGGATTCCCCAACCTGGAATGTGAAAGGTGAAACGTGAAACGTGAAGCGTGAAACGTGAAACGTGAAATGTGAAACCCAAATAAGGAGCATTGTGAGACAACTTTGTTTGTTAGGTGTGTTCATGATTTGTTTGTTGGTGGCTTGCCGGGAGGATGATCCTGTGGTGACTCCGGTGGCAACGGCCGTTTCCCAAACCAGCACCGAAACCCCGACAACGGGCGGGACAGAAACGGCCGTTCCGACCCAACCGCCAACCCCAACGGCCACCCCTGTGCCAACGGCTACCCCATTACCTCCCAAAACGTTGACGGTGTGTATGGCGACTGAACCATCGGACTTGTACCTGTATGGCAGCCCTTTTTTATCGGCCGTTGCTGTGAGACATGGCCTGTATGAAAGCCTATACACCACGCTGGATTACCAGTACCAGCCACAAGGGTTACAAACCCTGCCTACTTTAGAAAATGGGGTGGTGTTACAAACGGTGGAAGCGGTTGCTGGTAATAAGGTATTAGATAGTCGCGGCGTGGTGGTGACACTGGCACGCGGGACGACGGTTATCAATGCGGCCGGGGAAGTGGAGGAATTTGATGGCGAAACACCTATCATGATGCCCCAATTGTCGGTAGAGTTCACCTTCCAACCCATGATGTGGTCGGATGGCACGCCTGTGACGGCATCGGATTCTGTATTTAGTTTTGAGGTGGCTGCCAGCCCAGATACCCCGGCTAACAAAAGCAAAATTGAACGCACAACCAGTTACCAGGCTATCAACGAGTTGACGGTGCGTTGGACAGGCATCCCTGGTTTTATAGATTCTGACTATTTAAGCAATGTGTGGCAACCACTCCCCAGTCATCAACTGGCACAACTTTCTCCGGCCGAGTTGCGAACGGCCGAATCTTCTGCTCGCCTGCCTTTGAGTAATGGCCCTTACGTTATCACCGATTGGGTGCCAGCAACCCAAATCACGCTAGAGAGAAACCCCTATTACTACCGTGCTGCTGAGGGATTTCCCCATATTGACCGGGTGCTGTTTCGGTTTGGTTATGAGGCGGAAGGTGCATTAACGGCCGTTCAATCGGGTGAATGCCATATTGTGACCCAAGATACCTTGACGTTAGACACCATTCCGGCCATTGATGAGGCAGCCGCAGCCGGGAACCTGTTGGCCTACATCCAACCTGCCGCCGCTTTTGAACACATTGATTTTGGTATTGATTCGGATAGTGTTTATGGGGACGCGTTGGGGCGACCAGACTGGTTTGAGGATGCACGGGTACGGCAAGCTTTGGTGATGTGTAGTGACCGCCAGCGTATGATTGATGAAATTTTATACGGCCGTTCCACCCTCATGAACGCCTACATCCCCACCAACCACCCAATTTACCCGGCCGATGCCACCCAATGGCCCTATGACCCGGCCGCCGCGAACGCCTTGTTAGATGAAGTTGGGTATGTAGATACCGATGGTGATGGCATTCGGGAAGATGCTATTTTGTCCTTCCGTCCCTTCACCATTACCTTCAGTACCGACGATGCCAGCCCGGTGCGGCAACAAATTGGTCAAATTTTGCAGGAAAACTGGCTGGCATGTGGCATTGCCATGCGTTTTGATTATTACGCCCCGGCCGAATGGTATGTGGATGGGCCGCTGGGGCCACTTTTTGGTCGCCGTTTTGATGTGGCTGCTTTTGCCTGGTTAACAGATGCTGAACCTGCCTGTGATTTATACCTCTCGCGCAACATTACCGGGGCCGAGGCGGATGGTTTTGGGGGGTGGGGGAATGTGAATGCAACGGGCTGGGTGAACAGTGATTACGACGCGGCTTGTGAAACTGCGCTCCTATCGTTACCAGGTACCCCCACCTATGTAGAAAATCATCAAACGGCCGTTCGTATCTTTGCCGAAAAAGTTCCTATCATTCCCCTCTTTCAAAATGTCAAAATCGCTGTCACAGCCCCCACCGTGCAAAACTTCCACCCAGACAGCCTGCAACTCTCTGAGTTGTGGAATCTGTATGAACTGGATGTACTACAACCGTAGAGTTTGTGTCGTGGTTTAGACAGATGAGGTTGTTCAAATGAGTGAAAAAAAACGAGCTACTCGAAATCGCACCTTGACCCTCTCGGAGTCAGAACGCCGTTTCTACCAGCAGCAGTTATTAACGCTCGATGGTTCTGTAACAATTAATCAGGTACTCGACAAAATAATCTGTCAGGATGTTTTTGTGGTATTAGATTGTTTGCCTGCTCACTCAGTAGATTTGTTTTTTGCTGACCCGCCTTATAACCTGGACAAAAATTTTAACGGCCGTTCCTTTGCCGAACGCCCTTTATCCCATTATGAGTTCTGGTTAGATACCTGGATGAGTAAATTAACCCGTTTGCTAAAACCCACCGCATCTATTTATGTTTGTGGGGATTGGCGATCCTCCACTGCCATTCATCGTGTCATGGAAAAACAATTTATGCTTCAAAACCGCATCACTTGGGAACGGGAAAAGGGGCGGGGTGCTAAATCGAACTGGAAAAACTGCTCTGAAGACATCTGGTTTGGTACGGTTTCAAATCATTATACGTTTAATGTGGAAGCTGTAAAACTCAAACGGCGGGTAGTAGCCCCCTACACAGATGAAGAAGGCCAACCAAAGGACTGGGATGATCACGAAGCAGGAAAATTTCGCCTCACTCACCCTTCTAATTTATGGACAGATTTAACGGTGCCTTTTTGGTCAATGCCAGAAAACACCGATCACCCCACACAAAAACCTGAAAAGTTGCTGGCAAAAATTATTTTAGCCAGTTCCAACCCAGGTGATGTGATATTTGATCCTTTTTTAGGTTCAGGAACAACGGCCGTTGTCGCTAAAAAATTAGGTAGGCACTACATTGGGGTTGAAATTGATGAAACCTATGCCTGCCTGGCTGAAAAACGGCTGGAAATAGCAAATGTAGATAAACGTATTCAAGGGTATGAAGATGGTTGTTTTTGGGAACGGAACTCTTTAGCTGATCAGCAGAAACAAAATTATGCTGGGCCATTGGAACACCAACCCACGCTCTTTTAGATTTCACAACAATGAAGCTGCCGGAGTTGTGCGATACGCTTCTTGAGTTTTATCCTAAAGAGATAGCCAAAATAGGGGAAAGAATTGAACATTTTCAAAAAATTCGTGACTTTTGGCTTTCCAAACCAGACGAAAGAACAGATGGATGAGTTAATGGTTTTAGGGGAACATGATAAATTCCTGATTGTTGGTTTGGGTAATCCGGGACGGGAACACAGGGGCAATCGTCACAATATCGGTTTTATGGCGGTGGATAAGGTGGCTGAGTTGTTTGGGATTGGCCTGGCACGAGTGCAAAACAAGGCGGTGGTGGGCAACGGCCGTATAACCAATACCTCCGTTATCCTCGCCAAACCACAAACCTACATGAACCTGAGCGGTGAAGCAGTACGGCCGTTACTCAACTTCTACAAAGTGCCTCTGACTAACTTGCTTGTTCTGTATGATGAGCTGGACATCCCCTTTGGCACCTTGCGCTTGCGCGAAAAGGGGAGTGCTGGTGGACACAACGGCATGAAATCTATCATCCAACAACTCGGCAGCGACCAATTCCCCCGCCTGCGCCTGGGAATCGGCCGTCCACCAGGGCGAATGCCCCCCCCGGCCTATGTGTTGCAAGATTTTGTTAAGGAGGAGTTGCCAATCGTGTCCGAATTGTTGGAAACGGCCGTTAAAGCCGTCGAGACCTTTGTCCACGAAGGTATTAACCTGGCAATGACCCGCTACAACGGGAAAGTGACCAGCAATGATTAGCTTGAAAATACGCAATACGTAAGACGCAATACGTCCCACCTCTTTCCCACACCATGAACTTATCCGGCCTGTTATCCATTTTTGACCAATTACCCGCTTTTGGGCAGTTTATTCAAGAGCTGGAAAGCCAACAGTCGTTACCGGCTCTGGGGTTGCCTCGTTCGGCTCGTGCCCCCTTTTTGGCCCGCCTCTCCCAGGCGCGCCAGGTGCCCATTCTCTTGATTACCAGCCGGGTGGATACCGTTTCTAACTGGCAACAGACGTTGGAGGCGTGGCTGCCGGAGGGGCGGGAGGTGTTGCGATTTCTGGAGCCGACTCCGCTGCCTTATGACCGGGGGCCATGGAGTGACCGTTCTCGTTTCGGCCGTTTACAAGTTTTGTCTCGCCTCATGGCCGGGCAACACCCCCAACTGCCCCCCAACCCCCGTCCACCCCTGATTGTCACCTCCCCCCGCGCCCTGTTGCAAAAAACCCTGCCCAAACGCCGTTTCCTCTCCGCCACGCGAGTTTTGCGGGCCGGGCAAATTGTAGACCTGGAAAAGATGTTAGAAGGGTGGCTGGCGGTTGGGTACGAAGGGGTGAGCGTGGTAGAAACGGCTGGTCAATTTTGCCGCCGGGGGGGGATTTTGGATATTTTCCCGGCTGCCTCCCCGTTTCCGGTGCGGATTGAACTGTTTGGGGATGAAATAGACACCTTGCGCTATTTTGATCCCGCCACGCAGCGTTCCCTGGAAACTCATTTGCCAGACGGCCGTTTATTAATTCCCCCCGCCCACGAAGCCCTGCCTATGGCGGCTCAGGAGTATGCCACCTGTTTGCAGGACGAACCTTTACCCCTCTCTGGCAGTTTGCCGTCCTGGCGCGACGACATTGCCGATTTGATAGCTGGTAACACCTTCCCGCACATCGAGTATTACCTGCCGCTGATTTACCCCCAACCCGCCAGTTTGTTGGAGTATTTGCCGGAAAATGCCCTGGTGGTAGTGAATGATTGGCAGGAGTTGGAAACGGCCGTTACCGAGCTACACGCCCACGCCGACCAGATGGCAAACGAACAACCCGGTCTGCCCCCCGACTACTCCAACCCCCTCTTTGCCTGGGAAACATTCTCCGCCGAGTTGCAATGGTGGCAACCCCTCATTTTGGGCGAAGGGCCAAACCCCCTCACCCCACAGCACCCCCTGGCACACCTGGCCGACTCCTTTGAACCCGGCCCGCGTTATGGCGGCCAGATGCGCCCTCTCATGACCCAGTTGCGCCAATCTGGCCAGGAAAAAGAGCGTATGTTGGTGGTGAGTATACAGGCTGCCCGCCTGGCAGAGTTGTGGGCAGAGGAGCAGCGAAGTATCCAAGATTCACTCCTCACCGCACCGCCAGGGAACGCCCCAACACATTTGGTAACGACCTTACCGCCGGAATCCAGCTTAACTTTTGTTCAGGGTAGCCTGGCAGAGGGATTTACGCTGGTGCGGCGCGAAGATGACGAAATTTTGCTCGATTTACTCACCGATGCCGAGGTGTTTGGCTGGAGTCGCCCTGCGCCACGCCGTTTTCGTGCCTCGCGCCCGGCCGCCCCCGAAACCCATTTTGCTGATATTGCCGCCGGGGATTATGTGGTGCATCTGGAGTATGGTATTGGTAGGTTCCAGGGGTTGGTCAGCCGCACGATTGGCGGCATGGAGCGTGAATATCTGCTGGTGGAGTATGCCAACAACGATGTGTTGTATGTGCCGGTTCACCATGCCGACCGATTGAGCAAATGGATTGGCTCCAATGACAACCCACCCGCGTTGCAACGATTAGGGGAGCGTGGTTGGACAGCCACTAAAGTGCAGGCACAAAAAGCGGCCGATGATCTGGCATCAGAGTTGTTGGAGTTGTATTCGGCGCGGGAAATGATTGCCGGGCACGCCTATGGCCCCGATACCCAGTGGCAATCAGAATTGGAAGCCAGTTTCCCCTACCAGGAAACAGAGGATCAGTTGCGGGTGATTGCTGAGGTGAAATTAGACATGGAACGGCCGTATCCCATGGATCGGCTCATTTGTGGTGATGTGGGGTATGGCAAAACGGAAGTGGCTTTGCGGGCTGCTTTTAAGGCGGTGAGCGACGACAAACAGGTTGCCATTTTAGTTCCCACCACCATTTTGGCGCAGCAGCATTACAACACCTTCACCGAACGCCTCTCCCCATTCCCGGTTACTGTCGAGATGCTTTCCCGCTTCCGCACCCCCATGCAGCAGGAAAAAACCATCAAAAACCTGCGCGAAGGCAAAGCGGACATCATCATTGGCACACACCGCCTGCTTTCGGAAGATGTCTCCTTCAAAGATTTGGGGTTGGTGATTATTGACGAGGAGCAACGATTCGGGGTGGCCCACAAAGAACGGCTGAAGCAGTGGCGCACCGAGGTGGATGTGTTGACCATGACCGCCACCCCCATTCCACGTACCTTGTACATGAGCATGACGGGTGTGCGCGATGTGAGCATCATAGACACCGCCCCGGCCGACCGACTGCCGGTGCAAACCTATGTGGGCGACATGGACGAAGCCCGCCTGAAACGGGCTATTTTGCGCGAACTGGATCGGGGTGGGCAGGTCTTTTTTGTGCATAACCGGGTGCAAACCATCCAGATTTTACTGAAACAGTTGGAAACAATTGTGCCGGAGGCGCGGATTGCCAAAGCGCACGGGCAGATGAGCGAACGGGAGTTGGAACGGGTGATGATTCAGTTTGCCGATGGCGATATTGATATTTTGCTGGCGACTACCATCATTGAAAGCGGCCTGGATTTTCCCAATGCCAATACCCTGATTGTGGATCGGGCGGAACGGTTTGGTCTGGCGCAACTGTATCAACTGCGCGGCCGGGTGGGGCGCGGGGCGCGGCGGGCGTATGCCTACTTTTTTCACTCCGCCTGGAAATCCTTAAACGCGGATGCCCAACAGCGGTTGGAGGCGATTGCGGCTCACAGTGACCTGGGGGCGGGGTATACCATTGCGGTGCGGGATATGGAGATTCGCGGGGCGGGGGATTTGTTGGGGGCTAATCAAAGTGGGCATATTTCGGCCGTTGGGTTCGATTTGTATACGCGTCTGTTGTCGAATGCAGTGAAGCGGCGTAAGGCGGAAAAAGAGGGGAAACCGTTACCGGCAGATTTGCCGGAAGCGGTGTTAATTGATATTCCGCTGGCGACCTATGTGCCAACGGATTATGTGCCAGATGCAGGGCTGCGGCTAAGGCTTTATCGGCGGATGGCGGCGTTGGAGACGTTGGAAGAGATTGATGAGATGGCGACAGAACTGGCAGACCGTTTTGGGGCGATTCCCGACCCGGTACACAATTTGTTGTATCAGTTACGGATTAAGTCGCTGGCGCAAAGGGCATTCGTAACGGCCGTTACCACCGAAGCAGGTCAAATTAAAGTGCGGGTGGCAGAAATGGATGATGTGGAACGTACCCGAATGCAACGTTACCTCGGCCCCAAAGTTCGGGTGAGCAAAAAAGCGATCTGGCTTTCTAAAGAGATGGGCACCCATGAATGGCAGGTGGTATTGGTGCAGATATTGGAAAAACTGCAACTCTTTGAGCGAAATAAGCCGAAGGAGTAGGGGAGTATTGCTGAAACGTGAAACGTGAAACGTGAAACGTGAAATTCCTCTGGTCACGTTTTACGTTTCACGGCAAACCCCACAAAATCCGAAAAACCCATAATTGTTTGTTTGAGCGAAAAATCCGCGTTGCTCCGTTTTATCCGTGTTCAAGCGTTACCTTATCTTGTTATGGTAATTTCATATTGGGTGGCGTTAAAGTCGTATTCGCCAATGCGGATGGCGTAGAGGCCAGTAGCAGGTAGGACAAATCCTGCCAGTTGTTCAACTTCGCCGGGGCCAGTTTCATCAAAAAACTCTTCCAAAATTGAGGCATCTATCCCGTGCAGGTATAGGAAGAGGTCGCCATTGTCCAGTGGTTCGGCCGTTATGGTGACGATTTCCCCCAATGTGCCATAGAAGTGTACAAACTGGTCGGTCCTTTCGGGCAGGTCAATGAGTCGCGTTTCGCCATAGTTTAACACCCCTACAAATGGCAAGGGGTAGGAAACGTCGTCTGTGACACTCATGCTATAGGTGGTAGCGATTCCGTTGGCGGCCCAAATTTGAATTTGATAAACCCCGGCGGTAGGCAGTTCATAAGCTGCTAATGTCTCGATTTGGCCTGCGGGAGCGTTGTTTTGTTGCACCAAAAGGTTGCCTGCCGGGTCGGTAATGGCTATTGCCATGTCGCCATTGGGTGGAGAAGCCAGATACAAGGTGATGAGGGAGGAGGCTGTGATAGTGTAGTTCCAGGTGTGGATTTCATTTTGCCCAATTTGTTCGGTGGCTAACACTTCGGTGGTGAACCCCCCTTTGTTGATGACTGTGGAGCCAGCCGGGGTGCCGGAGGTGTTGGGGGTGGAAACGGCCGTTCCTGCACTGGTGGCGGTGGGGGCAACGGCCGTTATATCTTGAGTGGGGGTGATTTCTGCGGTGGCTTCGCTAATGGCCGTTGCTGTCTCAGATAGGGTGGGGGTTTCCAGGGTAGGCGGAACGCCTGTCAGAGTAGGCTGGGGTGTTGTTTCTGTTTCGGCCGTTGGCTGTTGCGGGGGCAAAGTGGTCACAACCTCTCCTGGGGTTTCCTGGATGGGGGGCAGTGTGGAGAAGTTGGTGGTAGGCAGGGGTTGACCGGTAGCGGCCGGGCTGCCTGCTACTTGACCGATGGGTGATGGGGTGAGGGTGACTTGGGTGAGCAGGGCAGGGGAGAGAATGCGACTAACGGACAGATACCACACGGTGCTGGGAATGGCCTGTTTGCCACACCCCACTGGCCCCTGCCACAATTGCCACCGCCCTTCGACGGTGATAGTTAAATCGTCGGGCAACAAAGCGCGAAGTTGTGAATCAAACCCACCTGCCTGAATAACGGCCGAACCTTCCGCCAATGTCCAGGCGGCCGGGCTGGGGTGGGGGTCGCTGCTGCAAATGAGCAAGGGGGCACGCTGGTAACGCCCGGTCAACTGCAAGGTTGCCCCATCGAATTGTTCCGGCCCGGCAGCCAGTTCCGCCAGCGTAGCCACCACTGGTGTTTGGGCCGCAGAAACGGCCGTTCCCGTGCCCACCGTCGGAAACGGGGTTGGTGTGGTTGTGGCTCCACCGCGACACCCTACCAACCCCAAAAGCAGGCAGCAGAACAGAGAAAACGTAGAAAAAGTTGCTTTGTAATCGCTCATTTGTTTGCCCGGTGTTTTAGGAAATTAGAGATTTGAGATTGGGCGATTGATTTAATCTCAACTCTCAACGCTCTAATTTCCTTTTTCCACACGCTCCAACTCTACAAGTTGCGGCAGATTATAACGGTTTACCCGGCAAAGTTGCTACAATCCCCAGATGAAGTTGAGAGGTTTCTTATGTGGTGTATGACGTAGTGGCGTAATTTGGTTTCCCTACGTAATACGCAATAGAGTTTTGATGGATTTCCTTTACCAAGACCCCATTTATGGCCCGGTTCATCTCCATGAACCCGTTTTATTCGATTTGTTGGAGTCGGCTGCTCTTACCCGTCTACGTGGGGTATTGCAGCATGGTATTAGTGGGTTGATTGGCTTGACGGCTCCCATCTCCCGTTTTGATCATTCAGTGGGGGCGATGTTGCTGGTGCGCCGTCTGGGGGCCAGCCTGGAGGAACAGATTGCTGCTCTGCTGCACGATGTCAGCCATACTGCCTTTAGCCATGTGATAGATTATGTTTTTGCCGGGCACGATAGCCAGAGTTACCACGAGGAGAAGAAGGAAGTGTACCTGGTGGCGAGTGATATTCCATCTGTTTTGGCGCGGCATGGTTACAACTGGCGCGACTTTTTACATGAAGCAGCTTACCCTTTGCTGGAGCAGCCTGCTCCACGCCTGTGTGCCGACCGGCTGGATTATTTTTTGCGCGATGCGCTGCCACTAGGATTGGCAACCCCGGCCGATGTGCAGCAGGTATTGGCGCATCTGGTGGTGGAAAACGGCCGAATTGCCACCGATGACCTGGCTGTGGCTCAATGGATGGGGTACACCTACATCGCGGCTGATGATGCCAGTTGGGCAAATTTCCGCGAGGTGGGGTTGTATGAATTAACGGCTCAAGCGATTCAACTGGCTTTGCAACGTGGTATTTTGACTGAACAAGCCTTTTGGGGGGTAGATGAACAGTTGTGGCATACCTTAAAAACGGCCGATGATGCCGACCTGCAAACTCTTTTGCGCCTTGTATCTCTTGATACCCAATTTGTTTGGGACGAAGCCGCCCCTACGTTTACGGTCAGCACCAAGCTGCGGGCTATTGACCCTGACGTAGTAACAAACACCCGCTGCCAACCACTTTCTGCCCTTGACCCTGCTTTTGCTCGCCACCGCCAAAATTACCTCACCAGTAAACAAGGTAAATGGCCGATGCGGGTTGTGGGCGGTGTGTGGAAGGGGGGAATGGGGGATGGTGAAGTGTGAATGGTGAATTGTGAATCGTGAATGGAAGCGCGGTCATCCAAGCACGGTCATCAATGACCGCGCTAAAAACGACGCTGGCTAAAGCCAGCTTTTCAAGCAACCCTTTTCCCCAAGCCCTGTTTACAGGGCGTTGTTTTTAGCACGGCGGCTTTAGCCCCGTGCTGGTGAATGTCAGCGCGGCCACCATTAATCTATGAACGTTCCAGTTAAGCCTTGCAACCTCCAATCTCTAATCTCTTTCCCCGATTTTAGTTTAATAAAGAAACTGATTCCTTAACTCTATTGCATAAAATTTTCCATTATTTTACAATTGGTTAAAATAAATTACTTTGGCCTGTGCAAAATTTCACATGGAAAATAATCATCAAAATGGATTAGACGAAACAGATCGGATACTGCTACAAAATTTACAAGCAGATGCCCGCATAACCAATGTAGAACTGGCGCGGCGAGCCAATCTTTCTCCGCCGGGGTTGCAAAAACGGCTACGAAAGTTGGAAGAAACGGGTGTGATTCAGCAATACACCACGTTAGTGAACCGCGAGGTGGTGGGGTATGACATGCTTTGTTTTGTGCAGGTGACGTTACAACGGCATGAACCGGAAGCTGTCGGCCGTTTTCGTGAACTGGTACAAACCATGCCTGAAGTGATGGAATGTTATCACCTGACTGGGGAGTTTGATTATCTGCTCAAAGTCACCCTGCGGAATCGCCGCCACCTGGAACAGTTTTTGTTAGAAACACTCACTCCGGTGCCGGGCATGGACAAAATTCGTACCAGCCTGGTTCTGAGTGAACTGAAGATGACAACGGCCGTTCCCATTTAACACACTTCAGCTTTCATAACTCGTAATTCATAACTCGTAATTCTATGTACTCTCCCCCTATTTCCCACTCCCTTCATTTGTCCGATTGGGCGCAAACGATGAAACGTTCCGTCTTGCGCCAGATGTTGGCTGTTGTATCCCGCCCTGGCATCCTCTCCTTTGCTGGTGGGTTGCCTGCACCGGAGTTATTCCCGGCCGCTCAATATGCAACCGCGCTGGCTTCTGTGCTGGCGGATGATCCATTGGCTTTGCAATATGGCCCACCATCGCACCTGCTCAAAAGCCACATTGTAGAGCTAATGGGGCAGCGCGGCGTGGTTTGTACCCCGGAGCAGGTGTTTATCACTACCGGGGCACAGCAAGGGTTGGATGTGCTGACGCGGCTGTTGCTCAACCCTGGCGGCCAGGTGATGTATGAGCAGATTATCTACACCGGTTTGCAACAGGTGGTTGGCCCCTTGCAGCCTCAGGTTTTAACTGTTCCGACAGATTTACAAACGGGTATGGATGTGGCGGCGGTGGAGGCGTGGTTGGCAGGTGGGGCTAAACCCGCTTACCTGTATGTGATTCCCGATGCCCACAATCCGCTGGGGGTGAGCCTGAGCCAGGAGAAGCGGCAACGGCTGGTGGAACTGGCGCGTGCCTACAGTTTGCCGATTATAGAAGATGACCCGTATGGTTTTTTGCAATATGACGGGGTGTTGGAACGGCCGTTACGCGCTCTGGATGATGAATGGGTGTTTTACCTGGGTTCGTTTAGCAAAATTTTGGCCCCGGCCTTGCGTCTAGGCTGGATGGTGGCCCCTACGGTTCTGATTCCCAAATTGACGGTGGTGAAGGAGATGGCAGACCTGGAAAGTTCTGCTCTGACACAAAAGGCGGTGGCAGCGTTTTTGCAGGCCGGGCATTTGCCAGGGCATTTAGAGAAGTTACGGGTAGAATACGGCCGTCGGCGGGATGCCATGTTGGCGGCTCTGCATCGTTATTTCCCGGCCGAAGCCAGGTGGACAGTTCCCACTTCCGGCATGTTTATTTGGGTGGTGTTACCAGAGGGCATGGAAACGGCCGAATTGTTGCAACGGGCCATTGACCAACAACAAGTAGCTTTCATCCCCGGCCACGCCTTTGCCGCCCCTGGCTGCCAGGCCAACCACTGTTTGCGGCTCAACTTTTCCAACTGCTCCCCAGAGTTAATTGAAGAAGGTATTGCCCGATTGGGCAAAGTATTAAATGAATAGTTTCAGGTTTCAAGTTTCAGGTTAACTTGTACCTTGAAACTTTGAACCCCAAACCCCAAAAAGGAGGTTTTCAGGATGAGCGAAGATTTTTTACCCATCAAGGGCATTGACCATGTGGAATTTTATGTGGGCAATGCCAAACAGGCAGCCCACTATTACCGCACTGGTTTCGGTTTTACCCACACAGCCTATAGTGGCCTGGAAACGGGCAACCGCCAATCCGCATCCTATGTGATGGAGCAGGGCAAAATTCGCCTGGTGTTGACCAGTGCGTTGGGGCCAGACCACTCCATTGCCCGCCATGCCTATTTGCATGGGGATGGGGTGGCGGTGATTGCGATGGAAGTGGGGGATGCAGCTTCTGCCTACCGCGAATCTACCAAACGCGGGGCTACTGGGGCTATTCCGCCCACCCAGGTGGAGGATGAACAAGGGGTGTTTCGTTATTCGGCTATCAGATGTTATGGGGATACGATTATCAAGTTTGTAGATCGTTCTGATTACAAGGGGGCATTTGCGCCGGGGTATGCTGCACGAAACGGGGGGAACGGGAAAAACGGCCGTTCTCGCAGCAAAGGCATTGGTCTGGCACACATTGATCACATGGTAGGCAATGTAGAACTGGGAGCCATGAACCGATGGGTACAATTTTTTGCCATCACCATGGGGTTTAGTCAGCTGCTTCACTTTGATGACAAAGACATCTCCACCGAATACTCTGCCCTCATGTCCAAAGTGATGCAGGATGGCACTGGCAAGGTGAAATTCCCCATTAACGAACCCGCTGAAGGTAAGAAAAAGTCACAAATTCAGGAGTATCTGGATTATTACTATGGCCCAGGGGTGCAACACATCGCCTGTTCCACCGGCGACATCATCAAAACCGTCACCCAACTGCGTGAAAACGGCATTGAGTTTTTGCGTGTTCCTAACACCTATTACGAAGACCTGGAAACCCGTGTGGGCAAAATCAGTGAACCTGTAGATAAACTAGCTGAACTAGGCATTTTGGTAGACTGCGACGAAGAGGGTTATCTGCTACAAATTTTCACCAAACCGGTTGAAGACCGTCCTACCGTCTTCTATGAAATCATCGAACGCCACGGTTCACGCGGCTTCGGCAAAGGCAACTTCAAAGCCCTCTTTGAATCCATCGAACGCGAACAGGCTTTGAGGGGGAATCTTTAGGAGAATGGGACGCGGGTTTTCGCGGTTTGGGCGGGTTTTCGCGGGTTTTTTGAGAAAGGAATAGTTTTTTTGCAGGGGTTTAGGAGAATGGGACGCGGGTTTTCGCGGTTTGGGCGGGTTTTCGCGGGTTTTT
>CAZPEJ010000057.1:12607-14451 GCA_964585465.1 uncultured Ardenticatenaceae bacterium | reverse complement strand
ATCGCGCAAGATAAGTCGTTCGGTAATGAGTTGCATGGGGGGAAGCTGTCAGCTATCAGCTTTCAGCTGTCAGCTAATAGCTGACGGCTAATAGCTGACAGCTAACAGCTAACAGCTAAAATTACAACTTCTTCACCACGTCCCCGGCGCGAATGGTACCAGGTTGAACCACTTTGGCATTGAGGCCGCGCAGGTGAAGCTGTTTGCCAATGGGGGAGCTAACCAGTTTGAGGGCCTCGGTGCCAAAACGTTCCCGAAACTTCTGGCAGCCGTTGTGGGGAGGTGGGGTGATTTCGATAACGGCCGTTCCCACCTCCAACTGTGTCCCCGGCAGCAAATTCTCCTCGCTCAAATCCAAATCTACCAACAGTTGATCCCCGGCCCATTGCCAGTTGTTTTTTTCCTGAGCAATCAAAGCCAGAAAACGGGCATTCATCACCGTCAGTTGTTTGTCCGGGTGGGCAGAACCATCCGACATACTGGTGCTGCCACGTCTGTGCCAGTTGTCCCCCACCAGCCCTTCAATTAAATCGAGTTGACCTTCTGAAACAACTTCGCGTTCGCTCGTATTCGGCCGTCGCACAATCATCTCCAATACCCCCACTGTTTTGGGCGATTGCCGCACTTCCTCTAAACCTGTTTCTAATTCAATTGCGGTTAAATGCCGTTCGACCATCTTCAAATCCTCCAATCTATTATTACTTCTGCCACTGGTTGGCGCGGATATTTTCGGCCGCCAGCCGGGCAGTTTCGGCAATGCGGCTGGCTCTGGTTTCTGGTTTTTTGGCCTGGCTGATCCATTCCAGGATGCTCCGTTTCACCGAACGCGGGAACGCCTCGAAGCAGGTTTGGGCGGTTTGGTTGGCAGCCAGGGCTTGGGCCAGGTCTAGCGGAATTTCCAGGTTTTCTACTGCGTCTAGCGCATACCAGGAGCCATCTTGTTTGGCCGCTTCAACCTTTGCCAGCCCGGCCGGGGTTATCAAACCAGCCTGCATCAACCTTTCCACGCGCTCTTTGTTGGGGCGCGACCAGCCTGTGCCTGTTTTTCGGGGAGAAAACCAGCGCATCGAACGTTCTTCATCCAGTTTGTTGGCTTTACTATCTATCCAACCAAAACAGAGGGCTTCTTCTACCGCTTCTTCATACGCCAAAACGGGTTTGCCGGTGGCTTTTTTGTAGCTGATGAGCCAAACCCCTTCGGTTCGGGTATGGTGTTGTTTCAACCAGTCGCGCCACTCTAGGCGTGTGAAGGGATGAACGGCATTGGTAGAAAGTTGAGTCATACAGTTTACAACCTGTCTGGCAGCACAAACTGGTCATACCATGCGGCGATAGTTTTGAGATAATTTGCTGACCAGATTGCGAAGACTTGCCGCACATAGTCGTCTCCGATACGGGCACGAGCCTGGGGAGTGGGGGCTTGCACAACGTCGGCAATGGTGAGTTTTCCAGCAAAGGAAGGAGGGGGAAGCCATTGAAAACGGCCGTGTTTCACCCCTTTGATCTCACGCAAAGCCCGTTGCCGCACCCACAAGGCATCACCGGGGGAAACACCCCGCCCCAATACCCCATACAGAGCCAACAAATGCACCGCCACCGATTGAATGGCCTGATCGGATGGCACACCGGGGTGTTGGGCGGCATAAGCGTCTATTAACATCCCGCCTAAGGGAAAGGGAGCGATGGGGGGTTCGCCGCCGCTGGTTAAACCGGTATACAAGGCCCAACAAGCCGGGGAGGCCCCAATGTAACGGTGGCTGGGGCCATCAAGAACGGGAAGTTCAGCCAGGCAACCTGGGCACTTATCTTTTTGTGGGGGATGTGCCATGATTTTTTCTCCGATC
>CAZPEJ010000057.1:0-12507 GCA_964585465.1 uncultured Ardenticatenaceae bacterium | reverse complement strand
TGAACAGCGGGACGCGAAAAGGATTTCGCGCCTACAGGATGGGAGTCGCTAAAAAACCGTGCGCGGTGTTTTAAGCCATCGTGTCCTCAAAAACGCAGTCGTTAAAAATGTCACATCTTTGAATAGCGTTACCTTACGTATTATGCCGTAGCCGCGATTTCCAAATCGCGTTACCTCACCTATTACGCCGTAGCCGCGATTTCCAAATCGCGTCACCTTGTGAACAGCGGGACGCGAAAAGGATTTCGCGCCTACAGGATGGGAGTCGCTAAAAACCGTGCGCGGTGTTTTAAGCCATCGTGTCCTCAAAAACGCAGTCATTCAAAATGCCACATCTTTGAATAGTTATAAAATTTCTAAAAAGAAGATAAATAATTTCAATAAGATCATCATTTTTCTTTAATAATATATTGACAAATGAAAATTTTTATTCTATGATGCCAATATCAATAAAATTTTTGCTATGGAAGTGAATTTTTCTTAGTTACTAATTGAAATCATAAAAGAGATTGAGGTTATTAGAAGAGAGGCTTATTTATGAATCCCGTCATTGGTCGTTGCCCCATCTGCCAGGACACCTTAGAAGTTACCCGCCTGCATTGCCGTAAGTGTGATACCACCCTGGAGGGACACTTTTCGCTGGGGCGTTTATATCAGTTATCGCCAGAGCAACTAAATTTTGTGGAACTTTTTATGAAGTGTGAAGGCAAAATCAATCGGGTGGAGCAGGAAATTGGCCTCTCCTACCCGGCCGTGCGTGCCCGCCTGACAGAAGTGATTAAGGCAATGGGGTTTGAAGTGGGGGAGCCAGAACAAACTGTTTCCGAGGAAACCCGTCGTGGGGTGTTGGCAGATCTAAGTGCAGGGAAACTTTCGGCCGAAGAGGCCCTGCAAATTTTACGGGGTGAAGGATAGATTGTCAGTAAATGTTCAGACAAACAATGTTTTAACCGCTGGTTGCTCATGAGCGTTACCTCTTAAAACATCGTCAGTCTCCAGAAGGAATCTCATGGAAAATCCAACCAAAATGAATGTGGTAAAGCCGTTTTTGATTATGGTGCTGTTTGGTTTGGCGGCTTTCTATGCCATCAACGCCTTTAATACGGGCAATTGGGCCTGGTTTTTATCAAGTACGGATGAAATACGGCCGTCTCAAATCGTCATTATTGATCATGGTCAACGTACCATCTATATGCCCGGCCATGCCAACTACAACGCATTGGCAGATGCTGTCAATCAATCCTTAAACAAACTCAACAACACCGAGCTGGTCGGCATTGGCCTTTCCGATGATACCCTGGCCGATTACAACAGCCGTTCGCTGGTTATGGAGCTATATTTTGAAGAACCGGTCGTTTTTAATAGCATGGCTCGCACTGGTGAACCCACTCAACTGCTGATTCCGTTGGAAGGGCGGCACGCGGGTGGCGGGTATGTGTTCCTGGGCGGGAATGGTGAGTGGTGGTATGGGGCGGTGCGAATGGCTGACCCAATGCCCTTGTTTGCCGCTTTGGAACGGTTGGGGTTTGTGGTGAGTGTGAATCAACCAGCGGGATAGGGACAGTGAACAGTAAACAGTGAACGGTAAACAGTGAACAGTGAATAGTGAACAGTAAACAGTGAACAGTAAACAGTGAATAGTAAACAGTGAATAGTTGGAGGTTAATATGTCTACGACACGGAGTGAAATTTTAGAGTTATTGGCGAATGGTAAAATTACGGCCGAAGAAGCGGCCCGTTTATTAAGTGACATCAAAACAGGTGCGGCAGAAATTCCTGCCCCACCCCCGGCCCCGGAACCACCGGCTGCCCCAGAGCTACCAGTGAGTTCGGACAAAACACCTGCCTGGTTTAAGGTGCGAGTACGCAATATAACAACTGGCAAAAATAAAGTGACTGTCAACATTCCGGTGCGAATGCTCAAGTTTGGCCTGAAAATTGGCGGCCGATTCAGCCCAGAATTGGAAGGGTTGGATTGGGGAGAAATCCAGGGCATGATGAAGGATATGCAAAGCGGGATGCTGGTTGAAGTGATGGATGAGGAAGGTGGGGAACATGTCCAGGTTTATCTGGAGTAGTGGAAATAAGATTTCTAAATGAAACTTGATTTCAGGGTGAGATGAAAATGACACAAGAACGATTTGAAACCGGCAAAGTTCCGCAAGTGAGTGTGGCAGCGTATAATGGGGATTTGGTGATCAAAAGTTGGGCAGATTCGGCCGTTTTGGTCAAGGGTGATCAATACGAAGCCAACCAGGCAGAAGCCGCTCTATCTATTGTTAGCCAGGATAAATTGCAGCTGTGGTTGCCGGCCGGGGCCGCCCTGTCGGTGGAACAAACCCAGGGAGATTTGGTCATCAAACACATCAGCGGCGACCTTAGCATTGGCGAGGTAAAGGGGGATGTGGTGCTGGTTGGGTTGGGTCAGGTTAAAATCCAAACTGTACACGGGGATTTGTCCGCCAAAAACATTGAAGGCCATTTAGGCGCAGGAGTTGTTCATGGGGATGTGGCGGTGCGTGGAGTCCACACCTTGTCATTAGATATGGTGCATGGGGATTGTGCCATCCGCTTTGTCAATGGCGGGGTGGAACTGGGCGAAGTAGCCGGGGATGTGGCGGTGCGAACGGTGAACGAAGCCGTGAAAATCGGCCATGGCCACCGGGATGTGAATCTGCAAAATGTAGGGGGGCAGGTGACAGTTGACCATGCAGAAGGGGATATACGACTGCATGGGGGTCTGAGTGCCAATGACCACACCCTCATGGCTGAGGGGGACATTGTGTTGCGCTGGCCGTTGGACGCACCGCTGAATCTGGTAGCCAATGCGCCGCGTATTGCCAACCGTCTGCCACTGGATAAAGCAGTGGAGGGGGAAAACAGTCTGACCGGCAGAATTGGAGATGGGGAAACAAACCTGACGTTGACAGCAAACGGCCGTATTATTCTCAAGGAGGCGGACATGGTGCGGGAAGAGTGGGAACAAGACCGGGCCGAGGCGATGGAGTTTGATTTTGCCTTCGACTTTGACAAACTGGCTAAACAAATCAACGAAAAAGTGAGCCGGGTAACGGCCGAATTGGAAAACAAAATTCGCACCCGTTTTGGCCCCGATTTCACCAGCGAAATGGCAGAAAAAATCGCCCGCAAAACAGAAATGGCTGCCGCCAAAGCAGAACAAGCCGCAGAAAGGATGCGCCGCCAGGCAGAAGGGCGTTCTAGCAAAATGTATTATCGCTCCGACGGGCCGCGCCCACCCACCCCACCCACCCCGCCAACACCACCTACTGCCAAAAAGAAAAAAGCATCTTCTGAAGAGCAATTGAAGATTTTGCAAATGGTAGAAAAAGGGGTTATTTCCCCCACCGAGGCAGCTACTTTATTAGAAGCATTGGAAAATTAAGGCGTAACTTTGAGATTGGAGATTGGTAATCTCAAATCTCCAATCTCTCAAGTTCATTCTGAGTAATCTCTATGCACCCTGTTGAGATAGACCACCTGGCTAAAACATATGTCGTCAAACAGCGTCAAGGGCTGTTTAAGTCTACTACTAAAGAAGTTCCTGCCCTCAAAGGTATTTCGCTGCAAATTAAACAAGGGGAGATTTTTGGGTTGCTTGGCCCTAACGGTGCAGGCAAAACCACGTTAATCAAATGCCTGACGACATTGCTCCTTCCCAGTAGCGGCCGGGCTTATGTCAATGGGTATGAACTGACTAAAGAAGATAACGCCATTCGCGCCAGTGTGGGGTGTATGTTGATGGGCGACAGGGGGTTGTATTGGAAGTTGACGGGGCGGGAAAACCTGGTCTTTTTTGCAGCTCTGTTCCATCTGGCCCCGGCGACGCGGCTAAAACGGGCTAATGAGATTATTGAACGGCTCAATATGGGGGATATTGCGGATCGGTCGGTGGAGACGTATTCCTCTGGGCAAAAAATGAAGCTGGCTTTTGGCAAAGCCTTGCTCAATGATGCTCCGCTGCTGATTCTGGATGAACCCACCAATACGCTGGATGTGCCCTCGGCGCGCGAATTGCGTCACATTGTGCGCGAGTTAAACCAGAACGAAGGGAAAACGGTGATTTATACCACCCACATTATGTCGGAGGCAGAAACGCTTTGTGATCGGGTGGCGATTGTGGATCGAGGGGAGATTATTGCCCTGGGGACAGTGGCGGAACTGAAACAATCTTCGCAGCAGGAGACGGTGATCCGGTTGGAAGGGGTGATTCCATTAAAGGCGAATGAAGCGGTGAAAAACCTGGCGGGGGTGCGGCAAACGGCCGTTTCTGCCCTCAACGGCTATAATCAACTCACGATTGTCACCCCCGACCCGCACACTCTGTTGCCCAAACTGATTGAAACCCTCAGCGACAATGGGGCCATCCTCCGCAGCATCACCCCCGAAGAGATGACATTGGAAGATGTTTTTGTGGCCCGAACCGGCCGTACATTGGCAGAAGATACCAGCCAAAAACAGTGAGATATGACAGTTTACCCCTACAAACCACCCACCTTCAGCCAATCTCTTTCGGCCGCCCTGGCAGAAACCCGGCTACGCCTGCTCAATATCTCCCGTTACCCTGGGCAAATGGTTATGGAAATCATCATCCCCATCATTTTTGCCTCCATGCCCATGTTGCTGGGGCAGGCCACCGCTGGGGATAACGCCGCTGCCAATTTTGCTGCCAATACCGGCACCGCCAATTACGTGGCATACCTGCTCATTGGCTCCAACGTTTTTACCATCGTCTCCAATGCCTTCTGGCACATTGCTTACTGGGTACGTTTTGAGCAGGAAACTGGCACATTAGAAGCTGTTTACCTCACGCCCACTTCCAGCAAAACGTTGGTGGCTGGGGTGTGCCTGTATAGTGCCATTCGTGGTATCACCGCCGCCCTGTTGGCTTATATTATTGGCTGCCTGATTTTTCGGGTGAACCCGTTTCAAGGGGATGTTTTCCTGGCGTTGCTGTTTATCCTGGTGGGGTTAATTCCTTTGTATGGTCTGTCCTTCTTATTTGGGGCGGTGGTGTTAAAGGTCAAAGAGTCCAACTCGCTGCTCTCTCTCATGCAGTGGGTGGTAAGTTTTTTGATGGGCATCTTTTTCCCGGTTACGGTTTTGCCCGGCTTCTTGCGGCTGGTGGCCCAGTTGTTCCCCCCCACCTGGATGGTAAATGGGGTGCGCTCTTCGTTGTTGGGGGTGGGGTTTTTCTTGGAAAACTGGTATTACGATATGGCTGTGTTGTGGATGTTTTTGCTGGTGGCACCCTTGTTCAGTTTGTGGGTTTTCGGCCGGGTGGAAGCCAATTTGCGGCGCAATGAAGGCATTGGTACATTTTGAACGGTTGGTAATTATGGCTACAACAACAAAATCTGTTTCCCCTGTATTAACTGGCCCAACAGCTACCTTGAGCGCGTTTGCCGCGATGGTGCAGAAAGAGTTTATCATTATGCTGCGCTATCCGGTGGAGCTGGTTTCTAGTTTTTTGCAGATTTTTCTTATTGTCACGGTGTTGACGCTGGCGGGGTTGATGTTTTCGCCCCAGGGTGTTCACTCGGAATCTTCTGGCGAGACGACGGGTCTGGTGGTGTATGGGTTTGTCATTTTTTTGTATGTGTCGGATACATTGTGGGCGATTGGTTATAATGTGCGGCGGGAACAAAAACAGGGGACACTGGAGCAGTTGTATTTAAGCCCGGCCTCTAAGTTTGCGGCTCTGGCGGCGCGGGTGGCGATTACGCTGGTGTGGACTGGGATACTTTCGGTGTGTTCGGCCGTTTTGATGAGTCTGTTGTTGGGGCAAATTCCTTTCCACAATGGCCCGCTGGGGCTGTATTTGCTGCTCATGACTTTGTCGGGCACCTTTGGCACTGGTTTTGCCTTTGCGGCTCTCACGTTGCGGATTAAGGAGGCGGCACAAACGGCCGTTAATTTGCTCCAGTTTGGGTTTATGGTCTTTTGTGCCCCGTTTTTCCCCTTCTCTGCCCTGCCTGCCTGGTTACAGGGCGTGGCAAAAATCATCCCGCTATCCTACGGGGTAGATGCCTTTCGCTCGACTATGATGGGCTACCCGGCCGGGTTCCCAGAGTTAGCCCCAATTGAGGTAGAATTATTGATTGTGACACTGTTTGGCCTGATAATGCCCCTGCTGGGTTTTTGGCTCTACCAACAAGCAGAAAATCAGGCCCGACGCAAGGGGAGTTTATCGGAGTATTAGTGGGGATGTATAACGTATGGTGCAAGAGAGTTACGCCATACGTTATACGCCATACGTTATGGTTATTACCCTTCCCTTTCAAGCCGGGTCGCACAATGGCCCTCGTCTTATTAACCTCAACACAGACATTCCACAGGTGTTGGAACTGTTGGAACTGTCGTTTGGGGAGTCTATGGATGAGGAAGGGCGGCGGCTGTTGAGTGGGAACGCGACAATTGCCAATTCGCCTGCTTTTTTGTGGCGGCTCAGTCCGGCGGCCACTAAATTGTCGCTCAGTTATGTGTGGGAAGAAAACGGCCGAATTATTGGCAACGTCACCCTGCTTAGCACCCGTCAGCCAGGCCGTTTTTTGGTGGTGAATGTGGCTGTTCACCCTGACCATCGGCGGCGTGGTATTGCCCGGCGGTTGATGCAGGCGGTGATGGAGATGGTACACGCCCGCAACGGCCGACAAATTTTGTTGCAAGTGGTGAAACTGAATACACCCGCCCTGGACTTGTACCGGTCGCTGCGGTTTACCCAACTGGGCAGCATGACCAACTGGCATACCCCACTCAGTCGTTTGCGCCAGGTACCAGCAACGGCCGAATCTCAACCCGTTATTCGGGAACTGGCTCGCTCCGAGTGGCTGGCAGCGTTTGAACTGGATCAAACCGCCCTGGCAACGGATTTGAATTGGCCGGAACCACCTCCCAGCGATTTGTACCAGAAAGGGTTGTGGCGGCAGGTGAGTGATTTTTTGAATGGTATGCAGTCGGAGACGTGGGTGATAACCAACCAACAAAATCGGCTGGCGGGCCTGGGCAGCATTTGGAGTCAATGGGGCAAATCCCACCAGTTGACGCTGCGGGTGCAGCCACACTGGAAAGGGCAACTGGAACGGCCGTTATTTGCCAAATTGTTGCGCCGCCTGCGTTACCTGCCCAACCGGAACGTACAAATTGATCACCCTGACGACGATGAGGTGATGAATAATTTATTAAAAGAGGCTAATTTCCAACCCCGGCGAACTTTGACACATATGCGGTTGGATTTGTTTTGACCCATTGTTTTTACCTTCTGTGTTCCTTTATCATCGGGAGAAGCGTTATGGCAAGTATAGAAGAAAGAATGCAAATTCTAAAAATGATTGAAGACGGCAAAATTACGGCCACCGAAGGGGCGGAACTGTTACGCGCCCTGGACAAGGACAGCCGCAACCAGCCCCAGGAACCGTTAAAAGGGCCAAGTGCCCCGCGCTGGTTTCGGGTGCGGGTGACGGATGTGGTAAACGGCCGTAATAAGGTGAATGTCAACATCCCCATGGGTCTGGTGAATGTGGGCATCAAAATGGGTGCCCGTTTTGCCCCCGATATTGAAGGGGTGGATTTCAAAGAACTCATGGAAGCCATCCGCAGCGGGCAACAGGGCAAAGTCATAGACATCACCAATGAAGAAGACGGGGAAAGGGTCGAAATTTTTGTGGAATAAAGTATGATAGGGGGCATGAATTTTCAGCCCTTTAACCAGACACCACCCGCCTTAAACAACCAGTACGATGATGATGTTGTTCTGCGCTCCTATCTAAAACGGGTTTTGCCTGCCCCTGTGTTGGCGGAAATTGAGCCAGCATTGCGCGAATTGGGTCATTTGGCCGGGGGAGAGCTGTATCAGCAACAGCTGGCAGATCGCCTGAATGAACCCGTTTTGACCCAGTGGGATGCCTGGGGCAACCGCATTGACCAGATTGAACTAACCCCTCTCTGGCAACGAGCCGAAAAGTTGGCGGCCGAATTTGGCATTGTGGCCGCCGCTTATGAAAAAAAATACGGCCGTTTTGACCGCCTGTACCAGTTCGCCCTCACCTACCTTTTTCACCCCTCCACCGATGTTTACACCTGCCCCCTGGCTATGACCGATGGGGCCGCTCGCACCTTGTTGCTGTCTGGCAACCAGGAGCTCATCCAACGCGCCGTGCCTCACCTCACCAGCCGCGCCCCGGCCCAATTTTGGACGAGCGGCCAATGGATGACGGAATCTACCGGCGGTTCCGATGTGGGTCTCTCTGAAACGGTTGCCAAATTAAACGAACGGGAGGAGTGGTTGCTTTACGGCCGTAAATGGTTTACCTCGGCCGCCACCTCCCAAATGAGCCTGACACTGGCCCGGCCAGAAGGCAACGGCCCCGGTGGCAAAGGGTTAGCTTTATTTTATTTAGAAACACGCGACGAAAACGGCCGTTTGCAGCAGATTGAGCTTTTGCGCCTCAAGGACAAATTAGGCACCCGCAAAGTTCCCACCGCTGAATTACGCCTGGTTGGCACCCCTGCTACCCCGGTGATGGGATTAACCGATGGAGTGAAAAATATCGTCCCCATGTTACACCTCACCCGCACCTGGAACAGCATTAGCGCGGCAGCTTTTATGCGGCGGGGCATGGCGCTGGCCCAGGATTATGCCCGGCGGCGGGTGGCTTTTGGTGCCCCCCTGACGCAAAAACCGTTGCACCGAGACACCCTGGCGACCATGCAGGCAGAGACAGAAGCCGCTTTTCACCTCACCTTTTTCCTGGTGGAGCTGATTGGCAAGGAGGAAAGCGGGGAAATCAGCGAAACTGAAGAACATTTATTACGAATGTTGACCTCGATAGCCAAACTCACCACCGGTAAACAAGCGGTTTTAGTTGCCAGTGAAGTGCTGGAAGCCTTTGGTGGGGCGGGTTATGTGGAAGATACGGGTTTGCCCTTATTACTGCGCGATAGCCAGGTGTTGCCGATTTGGGAGGGCACGACGAATGTGTTGTCGCTGGATACGTTGCGGGCGTTGGGCAAAAGCGGGGAAGGGTTGCAGGCGTTACAGGCTAAAGTGCAACAATGTGTGGCTGGGGTCACAGATGACAGATTGGCAGAGGCAGGAAAGGTGGCAGTATCGGCCGTTTCTCACGCCACTCACTGGTTACAAACTGCTGCCCGGTTGGGCCAACCTGCTTTGGAGGCGGGGGCACGTCGGTTTGCCCTCACATTGGGGCGGGTTTTGGCGTTGGCCTTGTTGGTGGCGCAGGGGCAATGGGCGTTGGCGGCGGGAAACGGCCGTTCTTGTGCCATCGCCCACCGCTTCGCCCACTCTGCCATTGATTTAATTCAGGATGTCACGTTTGAAGATGAACAGATATTGGAGATTGGAGATTAGAGATTACCAATCTCCTAAACAACCTCCCACTCTTCTTCTTCCCCTTTCAACTCCAGCAACAGTTCAGCAGTTAACGCTTCTCCATGTGCGGCTTTCATCTTTTGGGCAAATTGGGGGGTGATGTCGTCAATTGCCAGGTTGACCACCGTTTCGGCCGTTAAATCGGGCAGCCCCAATGCCACCATGGCGCGAATGTAGGATAGGGAAACCCCGTGAATGCCCATATCAATCAAACTTTCAGCCGTGACATCCGCCAATCCGGTTGCCATGACCTGACGGATAAAATCGGCCGAAATAGCGTGAATGGCTAAATCCAGGATGTGAGACGGCCGTAAATCCAACCCCGACTCCTGTACCGCTCGCACAAATGCAGGTTTCACCCCATGAATGCCAAACTCTACCACCTGGCGAGAAGAGAGATTGGTCAACCCTAGTTCGCGCAACTCCTTGACAAACTTTGGTTTGATGCCATGAATCCCCATCTCTACAATTTGGCGCGGCGACATATCCTCATACCCCAACTCACGCATCTCGCGCACAAAACCAGGTTTAATGCTATGAATCCCAAACTCTACAATCTGGCGAGGTGAGAGGTCGGTATATCCCAACTCGCGCATTTCCTGAATAAAAGCGGGTTTAATGCCGTGAATGCCAAACTCCACCACCTGACGAATGCTTAAATCGGTTAATCCCTGATGGCGAAGCTCTTGCACATACTCCAGGCCGATGCCGTGCATTCCCAATTGCACCAGCTGGGACAGGGAAAAATCTTTGAGGCCCAATGCCTGGGCTTCTTTAATAAACTCTGGGCTAATGCCATGAATGCCCAATTGCACCACATCACGCAACGAGAGGTCAGTCAACCCTAAATCGCGCACCTGGCGCACCAGTTCTGGGCTGATGCCATGAATGCCCAACTGCACCACATCGCGCACACTTAAATCTGTCAACCCTAGTTGCTGCACTTCTTCCACCAGGGACGGGTCAATTTCATGAATTTTGAGTTGCACAATGTCATCCACGTCCAGGTCGGTGAGGCCCAGTTTTTGCACCCGTCGGATAAATTCGGGGGTCACATGGTGAATTTGCAGTTGCCACAACGCTTCTTCGTCTACATCTCCCAACACTTCTTTGATAGCTTCCGCAAAGGCCGGGGTGATACGTCGGCTGCTGGGGGGGGCGGTGTGTTTGTTGTGGCTGCTGTGACGGCTGTGACGGCCGATAGGCTCTGCCAGTTTGGGGGTTGGGGGCGGGGCATTTTCGCCCAATGCTTCTAATAACATGGAGGCTTGATCGGCCGTTATTTTGCCTTTGGCTAACATTTCCAAAACGGATTTACGTTCTTCGCTCATGGTTTTCTCCCGGTAATGGTTGAGGGGTTGTTGGTAATAAACGCAGGTGATTGGAGATTAGAGATTACCAATCTCCAATCTCTAATCTCCAATCTCTCAAAATACCTTCCGTCGTTTTTGAACAACCCCTACTAGCTGTATAACAAATCTGACATCTCGGCGATGATCTCTGGGTCTACATTTTCCAGAGCCATCTCCACAATCATGTCACCGGTCAACTCGACTGATTTTAATGATTTTAAGTTCTCAATAAATTCCGGGTCTACCCCTTCGCGGGCCATGGTGACAATGTGGTCGCCCGTTAAGGTTTTCACTTTTAACCCTTTCAAGGCTTCGATAAAGTCGGGATCAGCCCCCTCGATGCCCATTTCTGTAATGTGTTCCCCCGTCAGGCCAGGTATTTTTAAGCCTTTGACGGCTTCCAGAAATTCCACATCTACCCCTTCCAACCCCATCCGCACGATGTGTTCACCAGTTAAACCTTCTACTTGCAAACCGTTTAATGCTTCCAAAAAGTCGGGGTCTACCCCTTCTATACCCATTTGCACGATGTGGTCGCCAGTTAACCCAGGTACATGTTTCAGCTTTTTGACAGCTCTGAGAAAGTCGGGGTCTACTCCTTCGCGGGCCATGTGCAGCAGTTGATCGGCCGTTAACAGGGATTTGCGAGGTTGGGGGGTGGGGGGAATAACGGCCGTTTCCACCGGTAACATGTCTAACTTTTTGCTCGCCGCCACACTACCCAATGCTTCAATCAGCCGATCCCCTTCTTCTGGGGTGATTCTGCCTTTAGCAACCATCTCTAAAATCATGTTCATTTCTTCTTTCATTTTGAATCCTCCATACAAATAAAGAGTGTATCTATTCAGACATGGGGCATTATCGGAATTAAGAAAAACCTACCTGATTCTGTCATGCTGAACGAAGTCCCCGAAGTGAAGCATCTCTTATATCCAGAGGTAAGTTGGATTCTTCGCTCCGAAGACTACGCTCAGACCTGTCCTGAGTTTATCGAAGGGATGACATAAAATTTACACAATTTTATTTCCAATAATGCCTATTTTGGTAGGTTTACATAAAACATTATTAGAATTAACTATGTTGCAGAGGCGCGGAGACGCTGGGAGGGAAAACCCTTTGCGCCTCTGCGTCCCTGCGCGAGGAACCTTATTTCCAATAAACTCTATAAAAAACATCACATGTCCCCAAAAGAGTGTTAAAAAATAGTACCTCCTGAAATCGCTTCAGTTGGTGCTAAGTTTTGGGGGTTGACCTGCTGTTTTAGCCAGGTGCCCAGGATGATGAGCCAGTCGCCTGTGTAGGTGAACAACGAGGTGAGCAGGCGTGGTTTGGGGTTAACAGATCGGATGGATTGTTCCATTTGGATGGCCTGCAATTGTTCCCGGCGGCTGGCACAAATAATGTCGTATTGAATATCGGGGTGTAACATACCTACTCCTCAACAGGCAGGGGGAAAGAGCAGCGCGGGAATCGGCCGTTTTCCTTCCTGATTTACCTTAACCTACAACCGTAAACTGCTTACTGGCTTCTTAGCTGACGCAACATGTCGGAGGCCTGATTGACATCTATCTCACCCCGATTCAACTGCGCCAACACATCACGGCGTTGCAGTGAAACTTCTTCTTCACCGGGTTGGTCTGCCTCAAATCCCAACTGCTCAACCACTTCATTCAAGCGGTTGCGAATTATCCAATACGACCAACCCAATTCCCGTTCCATGTCCTTGACATTGCCCCGGTTCTTGAC
>CAZPEJ010000056.1:9761-14820 GCA_964585465.1 uncultured Ardenticatenaceae bacterium | reverse complement strand
GTGGGGGCGGCTGGGGGTGTGGTGGGGGCGGGGGGCGGAGTATTGGTGGGGATGGTTTGCTGGGGTTGTTGGGATAAATCGGCCGTTGGCGGTTGTGCCTGTTGTGCCAGGGCGGCGGCTGTTAAGATTGCGGGGTCTATGGTTGGTTGTTCGGGGGGCTGGGAAACGGCCGTTATTTGTTGTTCGGGTTGGGTGGTGGCCGGGGCTGCCTCGGCTCCCAGTGGTAATACCTGCACCTGCTGGGCCGGATCCAAAACAATCTGCACATCCAACCCTTCCACATTTTTGATGGTTTGCCCTGCTGGAGTATCCGGGCGACCCTGGAGATACGTCAGGGCCAAAATGCTGCCGAGGGCCAGAACAATCGCCATAATCATAATGGTTAAAAATACATTGAGTTGCAATTTAGGCATAGTTTTACCCTCTCAACCCAGACAGACGATGTTTTACATCCAAACATCATGTCTCTTTAGAAATCCTGTATAGTTCCCTGGCAGTTTATGTTACACTTGGCTGTATGTTATGGCAAGTACGTAAGGCAAGATGCCCATCTTGCGAGTAGGAGAACTTCTATGTTGTATAAACGAGAAAAACTGGAAGAGATGGAAACGGCCGTTCTTGCCCCCTATGCCCTCAAAAGCTCCCAATCCAGAGGCCGGGTATATCCCGAAGCCGAATCTGCCAGCCGCACCGCCTTTGAACGCGACCGCGACCGCATCATCCACACCACCGCCTTTCGTCGCCTGGAGTACAAAACCCAGGTATTCGTCTTCTACGAAGGCGACCACTACCGCACCCGCCTCACCCACACCATTGAAGTTGCCCAACTGGGGCGTTCCCTGGCCCGCAACCTGGGAGCCAACCAGGATTTAACCGAAGCCATTTGCCTGGCACACGATCTCGGCCACGCCCCCTTTGGTCATGCAGGCGAACACATCCTCAACCAACTGATGCAAGAACACGGCGGGTTCAACCACAACACCCAAAGTTACCGCATTGTCACCCAATTGGAACGCCGCTACCCCCACTTTCCTGGCCTCAACCTGACCTACGAGACCCGCGAGGGCATGATAAAACATGAAACCGCTTACGACAAAAGTGATGCCAGCTCGTATGAACCAGACAAACGTGCCGCCTTAGAAGCCCAAATTGCCAATCTGGCGGACGAAATTGCCTACAATGGTCACGACCTGGACGACGGGCTGCGGGCGGAACTGTTTTCACCCCACGATTTAGACGAATTGATTATCTGGCAAGAGATAAAGGAAAAAGTAGGCTGGCGCAAAGGGGAGCCGATGAATAACATTTTGCGCCACGCGGTTATTCGGGAGTTAATTGGTCAATCTGTCAGCAACGTATTAGAGCAAACGGCCGATCAGCTCACCACCCACCAACTCGACACCCCCGAAAAAATACAACAACACAACCACAACATCGTCAGATATACGGCCGAATTTGCCCCCAAAATCCAGCAACTCAAAAAATTCCTCTACCAAAACATGTACCGTCACTACCGCCTGATGCGAATGCAGTTCAAAGCAGAACACTTCCTATCAGACCTGTTCAACGTCTACCTCAAAGAGCCGCACATGCTGCCCAAAGAGATGCAACAACGCCAAAAAGACACCCCCCTACCGCGTGTCATCACCGACTACATCGCCGGAATGACCGACCGTTACGCCCTGGATGAATGGCAACGACTATTTGACCCCTTCCAGCGCACCTGAACAAAAAAGGGGTACTTTTGGTACCCCTTCTCGAAACCCTGAACTCGAAACTTGAAACTTTTCCTTAATAATTCATAATCTCATCAACACGACCCTGAATATCAGGTTCGGGAGCGTTTCCTTCTTTGGCCCAAGCCGATAGTTCAATGGTAAACCGTTCAAAATAACTTTCCGGTGGCAAGGTGCCTGTGCCATACCGCATTTCTTTGATTTCAGCGTTAATAATCAGGGAAGCTGTTTCCAGCACAATGGTTTCATTTTCCCGCGCCAATACCTGCTCCCCTTTGGTCGCCAGTTTGGCTTTAATGGCTTCATCAAAGAAGGCGTGATCACTCATGATCACTTTCGTCACCGTCCGAATGTCGTTTTTGTCAAACAGCCAGATTTCAAAAGCCGTTACATTTTTCGGTGTATCGGTGCCTAACGACTCAGAAATGCCTACCCCACACTCACCCAGAAAATCACCATTGCTGTTTTCAATGCTAAAGGAGTCATCATACGAATCATGCCCCTGCACATAGGTGGTTTGGAAACGAGCCAGCGGGGTAGCAACCATATTGGCATCGCTCATCATGGGTGGGTTATCTGGCAAATCTGCATAACTGGTATCACCTTCGTCTGTTATCATGGCATTACGACGGTTCATGACATACCAGATCGCCGCCACAATCACAAACAAGAGCAACACCAGCACCAGAATGGGCAAGAAACCACCCCCCTCCTCTTCTTCGGTGGGGGCTGCGGGTTGGGCTGTTTGCCCCGGAACGGCCGTACTAACCGCCACCCCCGCACATCCTTGTGGGTTCACCACCTGAGCCAATGCTTCCAACCGCGTTTTTTCCGCAGGATCAACCGCAGTAGTAGCCGTTTGGCAGATGGTGGTATCTACCCCTGACCAGCCACTTAAAATTTGTTGAAATTTGCCCGGGTTTGTTTGTTCATGTGAATACAGTTCCGCCACAAGTCGCAAATAATTGGCTTGTTCCGCAGGTGTCAGGTCTTTTGGGCCAGCACCTGTCCATTCCAAAGGCACCAACCACCAACCTAAAACCACAAGTCCAATGAACAATCCTATGACAAAAGCTGCTACAACAGAAATACCAGGCTGTCTACGTATCATATCCATCTGTCACCTACCTTCCCTGTGATTCTCTACAGGATGACTGAGTGACATCCCCTCTGCATGAATTATCTTACCATAACTCACGGCTTCGTCAAATTTATGTTTACTGAAACAAACAAAGGCCACCTGTGGCACAGTTCCCATTCGTAGTTCCCACTTTAGCGGGTTTTTCTGATCAAGGTACCATAGGTTTTGCGGATTTTGTGGGGTTTGCCGTGAGACGTAAAACGCGAAACGTGAAATTTCTTTGGTCACGTTTTACGTTTCACGCTTCATTGGTTGTCCCCCCCTGAGCTCCCAAAGAACTGGTAACATTTGTCACTCAACCAGACCACCCCCAAAATGTTATCATTGGCATGGAACTAAAAGGAAGTGGGCAACGTTCTTTCAGTAGACCTGGCCATGGATTCATGGTTTTTTTTGTTGTTCATTTTAGTTCTTAAGGATTTGGGAGGTTGATGTATGGTGTGTTGCGTAGCTGGTACACCGTACACCCTCAATCCCACACCTTTATCTGCAAAGGAGAGGCCTTATGTCCCAAGACACTCAATCAGGAAACAAACGCAAAGGGATTATCTTGTTGGTTGTTTCGGGAGTTGCCATTGTCAGCCTGGTGGCAGCTTTTTTCATCATCCGGCAACGCAACCAACCAGATGGTAGTTTTACAAACCCTGTTTTGTTGAATGACAGCAACACCACTTCTGCGGCTACCAGCAGTAACCAGCCCAGAACAACCCCCGCCAAGTTGCAAATCCGGCTAAGTGAAGGGCAGGCTTTGGCTAAACCCGCCCAACTGGAGCTACCGGTTACAGGTGATCCACTTTCCCAGGCTGAAATCGCCCAGATTTTGAGTCGGCTACCGGAGTTGCTCGGCGAAACGGCCGATTCCCAACCCTTTAACCTGCCCGATGCCCTCCTACCCCCGCCACTACCCGGCCAGGTTATCTCCCAACCCTTTCCCCCACCCCCCACCGATGCCCTGCCACCCACCGTACCAGATGGCCCCCTGCAAGTGTTACGATACACCCCAGAGGGGGAAATTGGGCTGGCCCCCTTCTTGAATGTAACGTTCAACCAGCCGATGATAGCCTTGACCGATTTAGAAAGCCTGGCTGTCACCGAAGTACCTGTCACCCTGACACCCGCTTTGCCGGGTGCCTGGTCATGGGTCAGCCCGCAGACGTTACGTTTTGAGGCCCAACTAGACACAGTAGACCGCCTGCCGATGGCAACCGAGTTTATTGCCGAAATTCCAGCAGGCACCACCTCGGCCACCGGCGGGGTCTTGGCGGAAACAGTCCGCTGGACATTCAGCACCCCACCGGTGCAAATGGTCAGTAGTTATCCCACTTATGAACCCCAACCGTTAGAGCCTGTGATTTTTATCGCCTTTGACCAGCGCATTGACGCAACGGCCGTTTTGCCCACCCTCCATGTCACCGCCAACAATGAACCCCAGGCAGTTCGTCTGGCAACAGCCGAAGAAATTGCCGCCGATGAACGGGTGAACCAGATGGTGGAATATACCCAGGAAGGGTATTGGTTGGCTGTGCGTCCAGAACGGCCGTTCCCCCCCGAAGCCAGCATCACCGTCACCATTGGCCCCGGCACCCCTTCCGCCGAAGGGCCACGCCTGACCAGCGAAAGTCAATCCTTCACCTTTAACACTTACCCACCGCTGAGAATTATCCGTCATATCTGCAACTGGTCAGACGAAGATTGCCCACCATTAAGCCCCTTCTACATTGAATTTAACAACCCCTTAAACAGCGAAACCTTCGCCGAAACGATGGTGCGGATTGAACCAGAACTCCCTGGAGCAGTGGTCAACCTGAGTTACAGCACCCTGACCATCCAGGGCATTACCAAAGGGCGTACCACCTATACCGTTACCATAGATGGCGCAATAGAAGATATTTTCGGGCAGACTTTAGGCGAAACGGAACGCCTACGTTTTACAGTGGGAACGGCCGTTCCCTTTGTTAGCGGCCCTACCGACGTGCTGGTAACACTCGACCCCTCTGCCAGCGAACCACAGTTGACCCTGTATGTGATGAACTATGACGAACTGCCCCTGAAAGTGTATGCCGTGACCCCGGCCGATTGGCCCGCCTACCTGGCATATCGGCGCGATTTTGAACAGCAAGATACCCCCCCCCCCCCCCCCCGCCCCCCGGGGGGAGATTTACAAAAAAACAAAGTGCCGCGT
>CAZPEJ010000056.1:0-9751 GCA_964585465.1 uncultured Ardenticatenaceae bacterium | reverse complement strand
AGCAAGACACCCCACCCACCCCGCCCGGCCGCCTGGTGCTGGATGAACAAATAACCATTGACCAGGTAGAGGATGTGTTGACCGAAACGGCCGTAAATTTATCAGCCGCCTTAACAGGAGAAACCAACCACTTCATCGTCGTCATCGAGGCCCCTGGCCCCTTTGAAGACGTGTGGCAACGCCGTTCGCAAACCATTCACCCCTGGGTACAAATCACCCAAATTGGCCTGGATGTCTTAGCAGACAACGACGAGATGGTCGTGTGGGTCACTGCCTTGCAGAACGGTACCCCCCTGCCCAATGTCTCCATTACAGCCATAAACAACCAGGTGGAAACCACAACCGACCTGAACGGGTTGGCCCGTTTCGACATTCCAAACAGTGGCATTCCCGCCCTGGTGGCCCGCCAGGGGGACGATAGTGCCATTTTGCCCTACAACAGCTCCTATTGGGATGAAACAGGTTGGCACCAGTGGCAGTTACCCGATGAATTACGCTGGTATGTATTTGACGACCGGGGCATGTATCGCCCTGGCGAAATGGTGCATGTCAAAGGGTGGCTGCGACGTATCAGCAACGAACCATCTGGTATTTTCCTCCCTGGTCAACTGGTGACGAGCATCATTTACCAGTTGTTTGACGCTCAAGGGAACGAAATTGGTAATGGAACGGCCGTTCCCACCGCCCTGGGTGGGTTTGACTTTATCCTTACCCTGCCGGAAAACAGCAACTTGGGCACCGCTTACCTGAACCTCCAGGTGCAGGGCAACGGACAGAACTTAAGCGGCTCTGCTTTTTCTCACGCCTTCCAGGTTCAAGAGTTCCGCCGCCCGGAATTTGAAGTCTCGGCTCGCCAGGAAAGTGTCGGCCCCTACGTAGTCAATGATTCGGCCACCGTCGCAGTGACCGCCAGCTACTTTGCCGGTGGGCCACTGCCCAACGCAGAAGTAAACTGGACCGTCACCTCCACCCCTGGGCAGTACAGCCCCCCCAACTGGCCCGACTTCACCTTTGGTGATTGGGTTCCCTGGTGGTATGGGGATAGTTACTTTTATGACAGTTACGCCTTTGAAGGGGGATATTATGGTGGGTTTGGTTTCCCGCTGCCTCCCAACCAGGTGGTAGAAACCTTTAGCGGCACAACCGATGCAGCCGGTGAACACTTTTTGCAAATTGATTTTACAGCGTTGGAGGGGAATCGGCCGTTTACGGTGAACGCCGAAACATCAGTGATGGACGTAAACCGGCAGGCGTGGGCTGCCTCTACCTCTCTGTTGGTACACCCGGCCAACCTCTATGTGGGACTACGCAGCCAACAAACCTTTGTGCCACAGGGCGAACCACTAGAGATTGAGGCCATTGTCACCGACATTGACGGGAATGTGGTAGCAGGCACCACCATCGAGCTACAAGCGGCTCGCCTGGAGTGGACAACCAAAAACGGGCAGTGGGTGGAGGAAGCGGTAGATGTGCAATCGTGTACCGTAACTTCAACCAGCGAACCGGTCGCCTGCACGTTTACTACTGAACAGGGTGGCACATATGAAATAACGGCCGTTATCCACGACAACAACGGCCGATCCAACCAGAGCCGTATGACCCGCTGGGTTAGCGGCGGCTCCCAACCAGTGCAGCGCAACGTGGAGCAAGAACAAGTAACCTTGATTCCCGACCGCGAAAGTTATCAGCCAGGGGATGTGGCACAAATTTTGGTGCAATCCCCCTTCCCAACGGGCGAAGGGCTGCTGACCCTCAATCAAGGAGGCATTCTCAGCAGCGAATCCTTCCGCCTGGAAAATGGCTCCGCTGTGCTACAAATTCCCATTACCACCGAACATATGCCCAACTTGACGGTGCAGGTGGATGTGGTGGGCAGCGCGCCACGCACAAATGACCAGGGAGACACCTTACCCAATGTGCCATCTCGCCCCGCTTTTGCCACCAACTCTTTAACCCTATCTGTACCGCCCTACAGCCGGGAGCTATCGCTGCAAATTGAACCGCAGGCCAATGAATTAGAACCTGGGGCAGAAACGGCCGTTACCGTCACTGTCACCGACCCACAAGGCCAACCCGTTCCCAACGCAGAAATCGCCCTGGTGGTGGTGGACGAAGCCATCCTGGCCCTGACCAACTACCGCATAACCAACCCCCTGAATACATTTTATACCAGCCGGTGGATGTGGATAGAGCAACGATACGGGCGAACAAATATCTTGCTGGTAAACCCGGCTAATCTGGCCGAGGCGGCCGACGGGGAAAAACTGACCCAAGTCATCGAAAGGCAAGAAGAAATTTCGGTAGAGGGAGAAACAGTGATGTCTGCCGAAGTTTCTGCTACGGCTGCTCCAGGGATGGTGGCGGATAGCGCGACCTCCAATTTTTTCCAATCCCCCGCTGCCCCCCCCATCCAGGTACGTACCAACTTTAACCCGCTGGCTCTTTTTGCCCCGGCCGCCCAGACAGATGCCAGTGGACAGGCGCAGGTGACATTTACCCTGCCCGATAACCTGACCCGCTACCGTATCATGGCAGTGGCAGTGGCCGGGGATCATCTGTTTGGGGTGGCGGAAGACAATTTAACAGCGCGTTTGCCTTTGATGGTACGGCCGTCTGCACCCCGCTTCTTGAACTTTGGCGACCAGTTTGAACTGCCTGTTACCCTGCAAAACCAAACGGCCGATCCCATGACCGTCGAGGTAGTCATTCAGACCACCAACCTGGTTTTAACCGGTATGACCGGGCAACGTGTTACCATTCCAGCCCACGACCGCATTGAGGTGCGGTTCCCAGCCACAACCTTAACAGCTGGTACGGCCCGTTTCCAGGTAGCGGCCGTTTCTGGCTCCTATGCCGACGCAGCCACCGGAGAGATGCCCGTTTATACCCCGGCCACTACCGAAGCCTTTGCCACCTATGGGGTGCTGGATAATGGCGCAGTGGCCCAACCCTTCCTCTTGCCCACCGGGGTGATTAGCGGGTATGGCGGGCTGGAAATTGCCACCTCCTCAACCGCGTTGCAAGCCCTGACCGATGCCTTGCTGTATTTGACCAGCTATCGGTATGAATCGTCGGAAGAGTTGGCTTCGCGTATCTTGTCCGTTGCGGCCTTGCGGGATGTGTTAACTGCATTTGACGCGGCGGGTTTACCAGAAACGGCCGAACTGGAAACGGCCGTTTTGCGTGACATCGAAACCTTGCGGGGAATGCAAAATGGAGATGGTGGGTTTCCCTACTGGGAGCGCGGGCGGGAATCTATCCCGTTTAACACCATTCATATCGCCCACGCCCTGGTGATGGCGCAACAAAAAGGGTTTGCTGTGCCATTGGAACTGCTCAACACCACCCAGATTTACCTGCGAGAGATCGAAAGCCATTACCCCTCCTGGTATGGCAAAGAAACCCGCTGGGGGTTGAGCGCGTATGCCCTTTATGTGCGCCACCTGGCGGGTGATAACGATGCCAGCAAAGCTCGTGCCCTATTGCAAGAAGCCGGGTTAGAAAACCTGTCATTGGAAGCAAATGCCTGGCTGTGGCTGGTGCTGGCAACCGACCCAGGCGCAGCCTCAGAGGTGGCAGCGATTCAGCAATACCTCAATAACCGGGCCATCGAAACGGCCGGGGCTGCCAATTTCACCACCTCCTACGGCGACGGGGATTACCTGATGTTACACTCCGACCGCCGCACCGATGCCGTCATTCTCAACACCCTCATCACCCAAGACCCGCAAAATGATTTAATTCCCAAAGTAGTCACCGGGTTACTGGCCCATCGCACCAAAGGCCACTGGGCCAACAGCCAGGAAGATGTGTTTATTTTGCTGGCCTTAGACCGATACTTCAACACCTTTGAAGCACAAACCCCCAACTTTGTGGCTCAACTGTGGCTGGGCAGCACCTACGCCGGGGAGTTCTCCTTTGTCGGGCGCACCACGGCGCAGTTCCAGACGGAAATTCCTATGAGTTACCTCACCAGCAGTGGCCCAGATTCGCAAAACCTGATTCTGAGCAAGACAGGGGACGGCCGATTGTATTACCGTTTGGGGTTGCATTATGCCCCCTCCAGCCTGAAACTCGAACCGCTCAATCGTGGGTTTGTGGTGCAGCGTGTTTATGAGGCCGTAGACGACCCGCAGGATGTGTACCAGGACGAAAACGGGGTGTGGCACATTCGCCTGGGGGCCAGGGTGCGGGTGCGGCTGACCATGGTGGTGGACAATCGTCGTTACCATGTGGCTCTGGTAGACCCGTTGCCCGCCGGTTTGGAGCCTATCAATCCTGCGCTGGCAACCTCGGAAAGCATCAACGCGGATACGGCTCCCACGCCTTACTGGTGGTGGGGGACGTGGTATCAACACCAAAATATGCGTGATGAACGGCTGGAAGCGTTTACGCCGCTGCTGTGGGAGGGGGTGTATGAGTACAGTTACGTGGCACGGGCTACCACCCCTGGCTTGTTTGTCACGCCGCCCACAAAAGCAGAAGAGATGTATGCCCCAGAGGTGTTTGGCCGCAGTGGCAGTGATCTGGTGATTATTGAGTAGGCGGGTTCTCGCGCAGGGGCGCAGAGGTTTTTTTCTATCTGCACCTCTGCGCGAGATAAAAAGTAACTATCCAAATCGGGCGATTAAAATCGCTGCAACTGGCAACGGATATTGTCTGCAAAGTCCACCTTCGTGGACTGGGGAAAGAATTTTTTGGCTGTTCTCAGTCGGCGCGGGCCGACTTTGCAGGGGTTGGTGCAGTTTTAACTGCTGTAGCGATATAAAATCGCTGCAACTGGCAATTGGCAACGGATATTGCCAGCAAAGTCCACCTTCGTGGACTGGGGAAAGAATTTTTTGGCTGTTTTCAGTCGGCGCAGGCCGACTTTGCAGAGGTTGGTGCAGTTTTAACTGCCGTAGCAATAAAAAACACCCCTAAACATTCACCATTGGCGGGATGCCCACCCGGCCGTTGCGCCAATTCGCCAGTTGTGGGGGCATGGCCGGGGCGGGTAGCTGGCCTAACAAAAAGCTGATTTCGTACCGGTCGGCGTAAGCTGCCTGGAAGTAGCAGGTGTGCAGGGTGTTGGCTCCAGATAACAAAAAATCCCCCTGGCCCAGTAGTTGCCCGGCCGGAGTATGGGCAGTATCGGCCGTTTTCCCCGTCAAACGCACCGTGAATAACTCTGCCAGATAACCCAGCAAATCATTTTCGGGTTGGGCGGTGGTAACAATCAGGTGGATGTTGGGATTTTGCAGCAGGTGTAACAGGGGAAACAAAACGGCCGTTCCTCCAGTTGCCCACAAATGCTCCACATCATCTATCAACAACACAATCGGCAATCGCCCTGCCCGGTGCCCGGCCAGGTCGGTCAGGGTTTGGGCAACCTGGGTGTGATCCACCAACACCGGGGCAAGGCGGTAGGCTGAGGGCAGGTGGTTGAGGGCGTTTAATTCATCGTTACCCTGCCCCTGGATCACCACAAACTGGTTGGGCTGCGCCAGGGCCAGGGTGACAGCCAGGGTTTGCAGCAGGGATGTTTTGCCACTTCCTGGTTGCCCGGTGATTAACACATGCCCATTGGCGGGTAGCAGAAAAGGAACGGTGCCCCCGGCCGAGTCCAATCCCAGAACGGCCGTTTTGGGGGTATAGGTCAGCAATAACTCCACCAGGCTGACGGGTGGTTGGGGGCGGGGAACCGTAACAGTGCAGGTGGTGGGGGAAACGGCCGATACCGTGACTTCGCTATTGAGCAGTTGCCCCAGCGCAGCCCGGTAATCTCGCGGTGGCAGGGGGGCATCCAGCCGAACATGGTAATGAATCGCCGTCGAAATAACCTGCCCACTGGTAACGGCCGTTCCTGGGGCGGTGTAACGGCGCAGCACCGTTTCAATCTCCTGGCTTTGTTGCTCCAGGCGGTATTGCAGGCAGGTCTGGCGAAAGGTATAGGGTGTATTCATGAATCTTCTTACGTTCTATCTGTTGCCTATGGCGTATTGTGTACCGCCGATAAACATCTGGGTTCTTTGGGAACTCAGGGGGTGATAACCGATGAAACGTGAAACGTAAAACGTGAGCAGAGAAATTTCACGTTTCACGTTTTACGTTTCACAGTAAACCCCACAAAATCCAAAAGCCCCAACATCTGTAATACACCCTATTTTCCGGCATAAACCCACCCACACCCGCAAAAGGGGCGTGAACATTGCCCAGATTTCACGCCAACTCAACAGTTCTATCTGGTGAGCGTCTAGTTATTCTTGATTGTGACTACGGCCGTATCACAAGGGGTAAAAACAGGTTACTCTGGGGCAACGGGGTGAGAACCAGGTCAAGGTCTGTCACTTCGGGGGGCACCCCCACCACCGGACTGACCAATGTTTCATACCCCTGGGCAAATACCACCACATACCAGCACCCAGTTACCACGTCCCAGGCATAACGGCCGTTTTGATTTGTGTATTGGGGGTTGGCAGGTGGGTCTATCATCGGAAACCCATTGGCCTCATCTACCTCTGGGTTGACCGGCACGCCAAATTGCGTCGGGGCAGGCTGGCTCCAGGGAGCATCCGGTGGTTTGGAAAGATTCGACTCGCACGTCTGCGGGCGCACATCGGCGGGGCTTTCGCGGGGCAGCCAACCAGGAACATAATGCAACAACACCACCGCCCCCACTACCGGCTGCCCGGTGTTAGCGTCCGTAATTTGCCCACTGGGGTCCCAGGCGGCGCGCATGGTTAATGTGCCAATAAACTGCTCAAAAACCAATCCATCACACACCCAGGCCAGGGTTAAATCGAAAATAGAGCCGGGGGGGAACATTGCCCCAGTCAACAAAATATCTACCGTGAAGGTGCCGCTGCCGATGGGTGCAGGAATCATGGGAAAGGCGGTGCTGCCAACCACCAGATTCATGCTTTCAGGTGGATCCCCATCTTCACAAACAACGGTGGCCGTGACGCTGAGGCTGTCCATCACCTGGGCGGAAACGTCAAAGGTGCCGTCGGGATTCACCCCAATGGTAATCAAGCCGGTGCCAGTTACAATGACCATCGGCGCGTCGGGTGTTCCCAAGATGGCATCAATGTCCGGGGTCACGGTATCGGCCGTTACCACAAGATCGGTGGCGGCATCAAAAGCGGTCACATCGTCATACCATTCATCCGCTCCAAACGGGTCGAGGAAAAAGAGGTGATAGGTGCCAATGATTAAGTCGTCCAATACATAATCCCCACTGCCATCGGTCGTTCCCACCGTGATAAAGTCCCAGGTGAAACCGTTGAATCGAAACGCCTGGACAAACACACCGGGGCGAGGGGTTCCTTCTGGGGTAGAGACATGGCCGGAAATGCCGCCTGTTGGCAATTCGCCGCATACTTCGCTGATTTTGGAGACAAAAGCGTCTTGCAGAAACTCGTTTGGGGGTTCGGGGATGAGGGGAACGGCCGTTGGGAAATCGTCTGAATCGGTGTATCCGGTGAGGAAAACATCACACCCGGCATCTACGGCGATGCTCTGCCCTTTATCTGCTTCACTCCCCCCCAGATAGGTGCTGTAAACCAGGGTATCACCATCGGCACTTAACTTGGTCAGATAAACTTCGCTGGCACTGCCGTGTGCATCGGGCAATGGGCTGACCAGGGGAAAGTCACCGGAGAGGGTAGACCCCACCACATAGGCGTTGCCGAGTGCGTCCAGAGCCAGAAACCCCGCGTCCCGGTTAGCCCCGTGCCCACTTTCGTCTCCGCTGCCACCCAAATAGGTGCTGTAGAGCAATGTTTCGCCATCGCTGTGGAATTTGCTGATAAAGGCATCGTCGCCACCGCCGTTGCTGGATTGGGCCGGGTTTGCGGTGGGAAAGGTGGTGGAGGCGGTAAAACCGGTCACATAAATGTTTTGTGCTGCATCTACCGCCAACCCTGTGCCCTCATCGCGTCCGTTTCCGCCCAGGTAGGTGCTAAACAGCAGGTCGCTTCCGGCGGCGTTGAACTTGGTGACAAATACATCGGCGCAGGTGCCCACCACCACACAGTCAGTCTGCCAGGGGTTTGCCAGAGGAAAGTTGGTGGAGTTGGTGAAACCGGTGACATAGGCGTTGCCATCGCTGTCCAGGGCAATGGTGGAGCCGGTGTCGGTGCCATCGGTGCCCGCGCAACAGCTATTGCCGCCCAGGTAGGTGCTATACACCAGGCTGCTGCCGCTACTGCTCAATTTGGTGACAAAAGCGTCAAATGGGCCACCCAATGTGCCATCAAAGGGAACGGCCGTTGGGAAGTTCAGAGAGCGTGTCCAGCCCGTCAGGTAAACATTGCCGGTTCCATCTACTGCAATGCTGGTGCCAACATCTTCTGCGCTGCCACCCAGGTAGGTGCTAAACAATAACTCGCTACCACTTTCGGTTAACTTCAGGGCAAAAACATCTTGCCCACCCCCGTTGGTGGCCTGGTAGGGGGTAACGGTAGGGAAGTTGGTGGACAGGGTTTGCCCAGTGAGATAGGCGTTTCCCAGGCCATCGGTGGTTATGCCATAACCGTAATCATCCCCGCTGCCCCCCAAATAGGTGCTATAGAGGAGGGTGCTGCCGTCTGGGCTAAATTTGCTCACAAAGGCATCCAGGGAGCCGCCAATGTCTGGTTGTTGTGGGCTGGCGGTGGGAAAATCGGCCGAATAGGTGTAACCGGTGACGTAGGCGTTGCTGTAGGAGTCGAGGGTGATGGCAAAACCAAAGTCGCCGCCGCTGCCGCCCAGGTAGGTGCTGTAGGTGAGAACGGGGTCTATGACCAGGGGGTAGCTGTGGTTGTAGCTGGCGGGGAAGTGGAAGCTGATGGTGGGGGAACGGCCGTTTGTTTCATCCAACTGGTATTGTACTGGCACTGTGACCCGTTTGCCCGCTATCTCTTGCCAGGCGATGGGGGCTTTTTCCACAAAAATGGTGGGCGGGGAAACGGCCGTTTTGCCTGCTACCGTAATCAATAAATCGCCGGTGGTTGGGTCGAGTGTCAGGGAGTTTGCTCCTGCATATTGCCAGCGAATTTGGGTGGCATCTGCCTGGGGCAGCAGGTAGTAAGTGCCTTTCATGACCCCGATGTTGCCGGAAACCTGCCAATCTATCCCAGGGTATAACTGGTGGTAAGACAAACGGCCGTAAGTGGGCAGGTGGGTAAACCAGTTTGCTGGATCGTTGCCCTTCAGGTAGTTGACCCGGCCGGGCTGTTGCTCCACGCCTATCATTTCCAGGTTAACGTTCGGGTTTTCAAATTGCAGCCGTAGTTGGGCTTCTGGCAGGGCCAGCAGGATTCCGCGACGAGTGAAAAAGAGGTTCCCCCCTGGTGGATGGGCCTGGAAAGAAACGGCCGTATCGCTCTGCCCGACGTTAGGGATGAAAAGGAACGGCCGTTGGGCGGGGGTAAATAAGTTGGGCGAGATGAAAGGAGGGGGTGAAGCGGCGGATAGGTAAATCAGGCAGGTGGACAGTAAAAAAAGAGCGAAGAGGTTTTGGCGCAACAAACGGAAGTGAGACGTGGAAATAACCATCACCAACCTCCTTTGGGGAGTCCGTTATGATCTGAATATCAGATGTCAAGCTGCCAACGAATCGTTACATTGTACAGGTTGCAACTGGCTAACACAATCCCCAGAAATGAAGTTTTGGCAGGCAAAATTCCTGTCACTTTTTATGACCGCAAATAAGAGGCTCCGTTCAAATCCACGATGCAGCCGGTCAAAAATTCTGCCCCGTCTGAAGCCAGAAAGAGAATGGTGTAGG
>CAZPEJ010000055.1:0-14848 GCA_964585465.1 uncultured Ardenticatenaceae bacterium | reverse complement strand
TGTGCGCGGGGTAGATCAGGTGATCCCGGTAGATGTGTACATTCCAGGGTGCCCGCCAACACCCCAGGCTCTTATCAATGGGTTGATTGCCCTGCAAGAAAAAATTGACCAGCAATCTATCGCCACTGTTCCCTGGTATCGCAAAGGTGATCCTGGTGCAGATATGATTCCAATTCCAGTGCTTGGCCCAGACCTGGTAGATTTACGTCAACTCCATATCATTAAAGAAGAAGCAGAAAAGGCAAAAGCTGTTACCGGGTAAACCTGTCTGGTAGACCCGATTCATTTATCTCCACTTAATTCTGAAGGATGTAAAATGACCGACACCGTTTTGGAAGCTCCTCCAGCCGAAACCCCCACAGCCGTTTATGCCAATCCAGTGGAAGAGGCAACGGCCGTTCTGAAACAAAAATTCCCCGACCTGGTAACTGACGAACCCCGGCCTGGTTACAGTGGCCTGGTAGTTCACCCAGAAAAACTCGTAGAAGTTGCCACCGCCCTGCGTGATGAATTAGGGTTTAACTACCTGTCCAGCATCACCGGCGTTGACTTGATAGAAGAAAACAAACTAGAAGCTGTTTACCACTTCTACAGCATCGAAAAAGGTGGTAGTGCTGTCGTCTTACACGTACAAACTGACCGCCAGGAAGCCTGTATCCCCTCCCTCACCCCCATCTGGCCTGGGGCAGATTTCCAGGAACGCGAGGCATGGGATTTAATCGGCATTCGTTTTGAAGGCCACCCCGACCTGCGTCGTATTCTCACCTGGGACGGGTTCGACGGCCATCCCCTTCGCAAAGATTGGAAAGAAGCATTTTACGAAGAACCAAACAAACCATTTGGTAGCCGGTGGCCCGATGGGGCCGTCTTCCGCGCCGAAGAAAAGAACCCCTACGGTAAAAACGTGCAATACCCGGCCGGTTGGGTGCCAACAGGTGAAGAGTATGATGTGGAAACAGAAATGTATACCGGCATCACCTACACCCGCGACCCACACTCCGGCATGAAAACAGACAAAATCACTGTCAACCTCGGCCCACAACACCCCTCCACCCATGGTGTCTTCCGCATGGTAGCCGTTTTAGACGGAGAAACCATTATAGACCTGAAACCTGTCATGGGGTATCTGCACCGCAACCATGAAAAAATCGGCGAACGAAATACCTGGTTAGGCAATATCCCCTATACCGACCGCCTCGATTACCTGGCTTCTATGTCTAATAACTGGGGATACGTGATGGCGGTTGAAAAATTGCTGGGGTCAAGGGTATCAGAACGGGCGGAATGGATTCGTGTTTTGATGGCTGAACTGACCCGAATTTGTAATCACCTGTGGGCATTGGGGTTTTTGCTCAATGACCTGGGGGCCTTACAAACCCCTATGCTTTATTTCTACATCGAGCGGGAACTCATCCTTGACCTGTTTGAAGCCGCTGCCGGTTCGCGCATGATGTGTAACTATATGCGTTTTGGCGGGGTAGCCTATGACTTACCGGATGAAGTTCGGGGTCAGCCCATGAACCAGTTTTTGCGTGACCTCATCTACGACCGCCTGCCGCGTGTTTTGGAGCAGGGAGATAAGCTCATCACAGGTAACGAGATTGTCCGCGCTCGCAGCATTGGGGTCGGCTGTTTGTCGCCAGAAGATGCTATTGCATACAGCACCGCTGGCCCGCTGCTTCGCGCCAGTGGGGTACCTTATGACCTGCGCCGCGCCGAACCATACGGGTATTATCCCCATTTAGATTTTGATATAGCGGTACGTTACAATGGGGATATTTTTGATCGGTATCTGATTCGTATGGACGAAATGCGGCAAAGCCTTCGTATTCTGGAACAGGTATTGCCTCACCTGGAAACCACCAAAGGGCAACGGGTGGTAGGCGAAAAACCACAATACTCGATTCGGGTGGCTAAAGCCGGAGAATCTTACGGCCGGGTAGAAAACCCCAAAGGGGAATTAGGATATTACGTGACTTCAAAAACCAAAGGGTCTAATCCAGAACGTTACCACGTCCGTGCCCCAAGTTTTATCAACCTGACGGTGCTGGGTAAGATGACCGAAGGTCACAAAATTGCCGACGTGGTAGCTATCTTAGGAAGTATTGACATCGTTTTGGGCGAAGTGGACAGATAGATTTTTTTCGGGAGAGTGATATGTACGGAATTGGAATCCTCAAGGGTATGGCTGTTACCCTGAAACACCTGGTAGATACTTATCTGGATGATATTTTTTGGATGTATCGCGGCGGCCGTTATTACAATAATGATGCTTTGCAGGTACGCCAAAGTTTGAAGGGGAGAGGGGTTATTACCGTTTTTTACCCGGAAGAAAAGTTGCCGGTGCCGGAGCGTTTTCGTTTTGTGCCGTTCCTGGTAACGGATGATCCACCACCGGGGCAAAAGTGGGGACACGATTGGTGTACGTCGTGTGGTATTTGTGCCAAAGTATGCCCACCCCAATGTATCTGGATTGAACGCGGCAAACAGCCAAACGGCCGTCCCAAACCAGAACCTAATAAATTTTTTATTGACATTGACATTTGCATGAACTGTGGGTACTGCGCCGAGTTTTGCCCCTTTGATGCCATCAAGATGGATCATGATTACGAACTCGCCAGCTACGACCGCACCACAGCCCACATTCACGACAAAGAACGCCTCAGCAAACCCTTAAGCTACTGGCGCGAAATTGCACCCAAAAAAGCGGCCGCCGAGGCAGCCATCCGCGACTTTCTTGAGGCGCAAAAAGCCAAGAAAAAAGATAGAAAAAGCGGAGAACCCCAAGAAGAGGATCGTTTCCCCGAAGAACAAGCCCGACAGCTATGGTATCGGGGCGAATACTATTGATGTAAATTCCTATAGATTGCCACAATCTCCAAGATTGTGGCAATCTATACTGCATCAGGTCATAAATTGACATTTTGTTGAAGTACAGATTGGCTAATCTCTAATCTCAACGAAAATTCTAGTTTATGCCCTTTGTGAGTATAAAGACCTGTTATGTTTTGGAAAAAAGATACCCTTACAGAAGAAACAGTCATGGCGGCTTTGTCCAATGTGATTGAACCAGAGTTACACCGTGACCTGGTTTCCTTAAATATGATTCGCAACCTGAAAATTGAGGGGAGTAATGTCAGCTTCACCATCATGCTGACCACCCCTGCTTGCCCACTGCGCGGCAAAATGGATGCAGACTCACGCGCAGCCCTGGCACACATTCCCAACATTGGCAAAATCACCATTAATTGGGATGCCAATGTACCTACCAGCAGCCGGATGAATGAATCGTTGGGGCAAAATTTTCGTAACACCATTGCTGTATCCAGCGGCAAAGGGGGCGTGGGCAAAACAACGGTCGCGGTAAATCTCGCCATTTCCCTGGCATTAGAAGGAGCGCGGGTGGGTTTATTGGATGCGGACATTCTTGGCCCAAACGTTCCCATGATGATGGGGGTGGAGACGATGCCCCCACCGCGTAACCGCAAAATGGTGCCTGCCAGCCGTTATGGAGTCAAAATTATCTCCATGGCTTTTCTCACCAAACCAGACCAGCCGCTTATCTGGCGCGGGCCGATGTTGCATAGTGCCATTCATCAACTGTTGGCGGATGTGGAATGGGGAGAGTTGGATTATCTGGTGGTGGACTTGCCACCAGGAACCGGGGATGCTCAACTGACGTTAGCCCAGATTTTGCCGCTTACTGGTACCCTGATTATCACTCAACCGATGCAGGTGGCGGCGGCGGATGCGTTGCGTGGTCTGAAAATGTTTGAAAAGCTGGAAGTGCCGATTATCGGTGTGGTGGAAAATATGAGTGGGGAGTTTTTTGGCACCGGGGCGGGGGAACAACTGGCAAAAGATCACAATACCACTTACCTGGGCAGTGTGCCGTTGGAAGCTAATGTGCGAATTGGTGGGGATGCTGGCAATCCAATTGTGGTGGTTTACCCCGATTCGCAAGCGGCAAAGGCGTTTCGCCAGATTGCCAAAGAGGTGGCGGCCAGGGTGAGTGTTTTGACGTTGATGAATCAGGCTTCTAACTTTATTCCCATTCAGATGATTGGGTAAAAACGACTGAAGTCGTTACTACGAACGGGAGTGAAAGCCAGCTAACAAAGCTGGCTTTCAGTTTTTTAGGGGTTAGGAGTATAATATGGTTTCTAATCTGGATAATGACTTTGGAGATAATTTATGTCGGTAACTGTAGCGGAGTTTTCCCCTTTTGTTGGGATTCGGTTTCAAAAACTAGGTAAGTTGTATTATTTTAAGTTAGGTCATCATACGGAGGTTCGGCCGGGTGATCATGTGATTGTGGAGACGAAGCGGGGCAGCCAGTTGGGCCAGGTGATTGCGTTTATCAGCACGGATGATGCCCAAAAGCAGAAAGGAATACGGCCGATTGACCGCAGAGCCACACCGCGTGATATGGTGTTGAAACAGGTGTGGGAGAGCAAAGAACTGGATGCGCTTATTACCTGCCGCGAGAAAGCACACGAATTACACATCAAAGACACCCGGTTTGTCAAAGCTGAATATAACTATGATGGTTCCTGGTTGACGATTCACTATTCCACCGAAAATAAAAAGTTGGATATTCAACCTCTACACAATCAACTAAGCCGCCATTTTCGCACGCGGGTGGAAATGCGCCTGATTGGGCCGCGTGACGTGGCCAAGTTTTTGGGCGGGCATGGGGCGTGTGGGATTCCACGCTGTTGTTCTACCTTTTTGACGGAATTTAGCCCGGTTTCTATTCGTATGGCGAAGGAACAAGGCATTTCTCTTAGCCCACAGGAGATTACGGGTATGTGTGGGCGGCTGCGCTGTTGCCTGGTGTATGAGTATGAGCAATATGTGGAGGCCAAAAAGGGATTACCTCGTGTGGGCAAACGGATTGGTACGCCACATGGTGAGGGGTTTGTGCGGGATGTACGGGCGTTGAAGGAGACGGTTTTGGTGGAGGTAAATGAAGGGGAGTATTACGAGGTGGCCCGGCATGAAATTGAACCGATTGAGGAGCTAGAAGCGTTAAAGAAAAAGGCTGAAGCAGGTTGTAGTCGGCATGAGGGGGGTGGCTGTACGTGTGGGGCCAAACAAGATAAAAAAACGGCCGATTCTAGCGAAGACGAGTTAGAGGGTGAATGAAAACGGAACAAGAAGCGTGGGCGTTGGTGTGCGAGTTTGTGCAAGATGTGGGGCTGCGGCGGCATATGTTGGCGGTGGCGGCTACCATGCGTTGGTATGCGGAAAAGTTGGGGGAAAACCCGGCGTATTGGGGAAGTGTCGGATTATTACATGATTTTGATTGGGAAATTCACCCCGATTTAGATCGTCACCCCATTCAAGGGGCGGACATTTTGCGGGCGCGGGGCTGGGACGAAGAAACGGTGCGGATTATTTTGTCGCACTACACGGAAGGAACGGGGGTGGAGCGGGAAAAACCAATTGATTTTGCCCTGCTGGCTTGTGATGAGATTACTGGGCTGATTATTGCCACTGCGCTGGTACGGCCGTCTCGGAACCTGGCGGATGTGGAAGTGAGTTCGATTAAAAAGAAGTGGAAAACGGCCGCTTTTGCAGCGGGTGTGAACCGGGATCATGTGGCCGAGGTTACGGCCGATTTTAGCCGTGTCTGTTTTAACGACCAGCTAACCTTGTGGGAGCATGTGGGGAATGTGCTGGCTGCCATGCAGGGGGAAGCATCGGCGTTGGAATTGGACGGGGTAAGGCGTGAGACGTGATTGACGTGAAACGTGAAACGTGAAATTTCTCTGGTCACGTTTTACGTTTCACGTTTCATTGCAAACCCCACAAAATCCAAAAAACCCCTTTTTTGTTATGAGTCACTCTGAGTATTTGACAGTTGCTGAAGCACTTTCGGCCGTTTTGAGCCAGGTTTCTGTGCTTCCCAGTGAAACAGTGCCATTGTTAGAGGCTTTGGGGCGGGTATTGGCCGAGCCGGTGCTGGCACGGGATAGTTTGCCGCCGTTTGCCAATGCTTCGATGGATGGATATGCCTTACAAGGGGAGGACATTACCCAGGCAACGCCGGAACACCCGGCCGTTTTGCGTGTGGTGGGGGATGTGGCGGCGGGGGCAGTGCCCCATATGAAAGTGACCGGCGGAACGGCCGTTCGTATTATGACCGGTGCCCCCCTGCCCGATGGGGCCGATACGGTGGTGCCTGTGGAAGATACGAATGAGGCATGGCGGGAAAGGGAACGGCCGTTACCCACTGCTATACACATCCAAAAATCCCATGCGGCCGGAGCGTATGTGCGGCACCCTGGGGAAGATGTGCAGGCCGGGCAGGTGGTAATGGCGGCCGGGCAGGTGGTACGACCAGCAGAAATTGGCATTTTGGCTTCGTTAGGGGTCAGTCGGGTGGCGGTGGTGAAACGGCCGAAAGTGGGCATTCTGGCAACAGGTGATGAGCTGATAGAAGTGGAAGAGCCATTGCAACCCGGAAAAATTCGTAACAGTAATGGCTACGCGCAAACTGCCCAGGTTTTGGCAATGGGAGCAACCCCCGTTCGGTTGGGCATTGCCCGTGATACAGAGGCAGATGTCCGCGCTAAATTGCAGGCTGGTCTGGCGGCGGGGGTGGATTTGTTTATTAGCTCCGCCGGAGTTTCGGTGGGGGCATATGATGTGGTAAAAGCGGTGCTGGAGCAGGAAGGGAACATGGGTTTCTGGCGGGTGCGAATGCGCCCAGGCAAACCGTTAGCGTTTGGCCGCTATCAAGGTGTTCTTTATCTAGGTCTGCCGGGAAATCCTGTCTCGGCTATGGTCTCTTTTGAGCGATTTGCCCGGGCTGCTATCTTAAAAATGGGTGGTTTTACACACCTGGAACGGCCGCAATTGCCGGTGACAGTGCAAGAAACGTTTTATTCGGATGGGCGGGAAAGTTATTTGCGGGCTATTGTGAAAAAAGAGGGTGGGAAATATACGGCCGTTACCACCGGCAATCAAGGGTCACACTTAATGACTTCGTTGGTGTTGGCAAATGCGCTGCTGATTGTGCCAGAAGGGGTAAAGGTTGTGCAGGCGGGCGACCAATTAACTGCCTGGATGTTAGATTGGCCGGAAATCGTTTTTTAGTTTCGAGTTTCGAGTTTCGAGTTTTTAGTTTCAAGTTCAAAGTTTCAGATTCGCCCTTCGCTTCTCGCTCCTCAAAATCTGTGTTTATCCGTTCCATCCGTGCCATTCGTGGTTAAATCCCTCCCTGGGTTTCAGGTTAAAAGAATCCGTGTTCATCCATCTTATCCGTGCCATCTGTGGTTAAAATCCCCCCAAATCCCCCCAAACCACCCTATTCTCCCGACGTAGGGGTTGCCTGTGGTGTTTCTAAAGCGACAGCCTGGGCGGTGGCGGTAGCTTCTACCACTTGGGCCGTCGCAGTGGCTAAGACCGCTTCACGGGCCGAACGGTCGGCCGGGTCTTCCAGGTTGGGGTTTTCAAAGTTGAAGTAGTTATAAGCCGCGCGCGAAATTTCCCGCAAAATCGGGAAACTGATGTCATGATCCAGCCAATCACTCTCTGGTAAAGAAAGATATTCTACAATCACATAGTCGCCGCCCGGCGAAAACACAATGCCTGCGTCTCCATGTGTGACAAAATCCCAACCATGTTTGTGTGAGACCAACACATCTTCTGGCACTCCAAAACGAATCAAGTTTCCTTCTTTGTTTTGTACCATCAGGTCAATAATTGCCTGGCACTCTTGAGGTGTGATTTCGCCGGGGTAAACGGCCAATAAGGTGCCTTTATCCTGGGCGCAGTAATAAATCATAGCGAGCAAGGTGCCTACTTCTTCGGCCGTTGTTTGCATAGCCGGGTCGGGGAATAATAGTTGGTTGGGGCGGGAATTGGCGGGTGTGGAGTAGGTGTTTTGGCGGGTGGTGGGGGCGACGGCATCATAGGGAACGGCAATGAAGGTGTTGAGTAACCCCAGGTGGCGCATGGAACCGGTGAGCAGATCGGCCCCGCGATAGGTGTTGTCTTCGCCCGCGATGACATGGAGGAGTAGGTTTGCCCCATAGTTGCTGGAATGAACGGCCGTATCAAAAAACAACCCTTGCACAAACTCGTTGGGTGGGGTATCCAGCGCGCGGTAAGCCTCGGTAAAGATGGCAATTTTTAAGATGCTCAACCCGGAAATGGCACTGTCGCCGTTAATGCTGATCTCATTGCCGCTTTGTAAATCCAACACATACACACTGCCTACCCCACTAAAAGCGTTTAATTGATTCTGGATGTTTTGTACCAGAAAATCCATTGAAAGCGCAGTGGCTGGTTGCGCCTCGACAACCAGGTGAACCTCACGGTTATCCAGGCGATACAAGGTACTCTCGACATCGGGCAAACTGGCTTCGATATTGGTAATGTATCCGTCTTGCCCCAACTTAAAACCTTCGGCCGTTCCTAAGAGCTGTGGGCCGGTGGCTGGTTTGTCTAAAAACGAGGCGATGGTCTGTAAACGCTGCTGCAACAGGGCACGGTCGTGGGTAGCGCGTAACTCAATGTTGACCGGTTCAAAAGAGCGGCCTAACACAAACTCGATAAACCCTTCGATAAAGTCTGGGGAAGGTTGTTGGGCGATTGCTTCTTGAATCATGCTGTTTACGTCTAACACAAACCCCACTTCGGCCGGGTTGATTTCTACTCGTTCCTCCTGGTGATACACGCTGATGGGGGAGAAAAAACGGCCGTTTAATGCCTCCGCCGCTTCTTCCACCGACAAACCCGATACATCCACCCCGGCAATCACCATTCCCTGCGGGAAATTATCCCGCACCAGCATGTACAAAAACCCCTGGTACAGCAAATAGAGGGCCGCCAGCACCAAAACCAAAAAAGTGAGGACACGTTGGACAACTTTTAACATCGGTAAAACAAGTGAAACGTGAAACGTAAAACGTGACCAGAGAAATTTCACGTTTCACGTTTCACGTCAATTCACACTCGAATCTCCCAGGTAAGGATCATCAAAGTTAAAAAAGTTATAAGCGGCGCGGGAAATTTCCGCCAAAAGCGGGGAACTGATGTCCCACTCCAGCCAGTCGGGTTTATACAGAATCTCCACAATAACGTAATCCCCCCCCGGCGAAAAAACAATACCTGCATCCCCATGGGTGTCGCTGATCCAGCCATGCCGATGGGCAATGGGAATATCGGCGGGCATCCCCTGTTCCAATAAGCTGTCAATCTGGTTTAACTGCATCAGTTGTACCAGTTTTTGGCATTCAGCCTGGGGTAGTTGTGCCGGAAAAACGGCCGCTAATACCCCACCCGTGCCTTGAGCGCAATAATAAATCATGGAGAGGAGCTGAGCCATATCTTCGGCCGTTGTTTGCATGTGGGGGTCGGGTAGAGTACGCAACCCCTCCACCGAGTTAGCCAGGGTTTCCAGGGTGGTGCGTCCCGGACGGCCGTCTGCCCCAAAAGGTGTCACCATAAAACTATTGACCAACCCCAGGCGTTGCAACATTTGAGTCACGGCATCTGCGCCCGCGTAGCCATCTTCTGCACCAGAAATGACCTGTAACAACCGGTTTGCCGCAGCAAAATCGGGCTGCACAATCAAGGTATCAGATAAAAGTTGCTGTTGGGTCAGGGTCGGAGGATTGTCTAATACACGATACGTTTCTAAGGCAATGGGGATTCGCATCAAATCCATGCCCGACATGGGTATATCGGCGTTGATGGCAACTTCTTCGCCAGTTTCTAAGTCGAGAATAAAAATGGCCGCCACGCCATTGGTGCGGAGTTCAAAGTCTTGTAAATGATTCACCAGCAGGCGAGCGAGCAGGTTGATTTCCGGCCGTTCCGGGTTTTGCGGCTCCACTACCAATCGGGCAATCCGATTCGAGGGGCGATAAAGGGCTGCTTCTACGTCGTCAAAGCTGGCCTCGATGTCGGTTGTGGTGCCTGTTTCGCCATATTGAAAACTGAGCGTGGTTGGCACAGGTTGAGGGGGTTGGGCAGGCTGGTCGGTGAGGATGGCGATGTCTTCTAGCACATCCCGCAAGGCTTCACGGCTATGAGTGGCACTCAACGGGACAGGCTGCACTTCTACCGGTCGCCCCCAGAGAAACCCCCAAAAACCAGCCCAGAAATCTTGTTGCACCCGCTGAAAATCTGCCTGACTTAACATGGTTTCAAAATCAAGGGTAAATTCGCTGTCAGACGGCCGAATTTCAAAGGGTTGGTCGTGGTGATACACCACAACAGGAGCGTTCAGGTATATATTATTTAATACTTCACTAGCCTGTTCGGAATTCATACCACCCACATCTACACCAGCAATTGTCAGGCCCACAGGGTAAAAACCACGCGCTCCTGCGTATTGATACAGTTTGTATAACAAAAAAACGGCCGCTGCCACCATGATGGAGACAGTGATCCATTGCCCCAGGCCAGGGGTTGCATTACGGTTCATGGGTTAGGTTCCTTGTGTGGTCTTTTAATTGTTGATGCAGATGAGCCGCACGGATGATGGCTTCTCGTAAGTGGGGCAACATAGGCCCTGGTAGCCGGTCGGCGGGAAACCAGGCAGCTTCGATAATCTCTGCGCTCAAAACAAAGGGGCCGGGTTGAATATGACCTAAAAACATAATGCCTATATGGGGTGGGTGAGGATCGTAAACGGTGTAAATGGCTGGGCCTAAAACGGCCGATAAACCTGTTTCTTCACGTAACTCCCGCAAAACACCTTCGGCCGGGGATTCTTGCCCGCTCAGCCAGCCACCCGGAACTCCCCAAGGGGTGGCGGGGTGGAAGACATGACGTAACATCAAAACCTGATCCGCTTCATTAAATGCCACCAGTGCCACCCCAATCCGGTGGCGGGGCACAACGGCCCGAATGCCCCACAGCATCAAGTGACGCATAATGGGCCACTCGACCCATCGGGCAATTTTTTTCTTCCAACTAATTGATATTGCAGGCAAAACGGCCGTTCCATTCCTTCCCTTTCCCATTTTGTTTGCCAGTATAACAAAATCGGAAGGGGAAACCACTCCCCGCCACAATTATGCACCCAATTCTCATCATGATAGTTTATTGGAAATAAGGTTTCTCGCGCAGAGGTGCAGGGGCGCAAAAAGTTTTCCCTCCCCACATCTTTGCGCCTCTGCGCGACATAAAGTTGCTCCCGATATTGCAACTTTCATTAGATCATCGCGTATAGACCGCAGATTGACAACAGAGTTTATCGAAAATAAGGTTTCTCGCGCAGGAGCGCAGAGAGTTTTCCCTCCCAACGTCTCCGCGCGACACAAAGTTAATTCCAATAATGTATAACGAGAGGTGATACTATCATGCCCGAAACAAGGTTAACACGCAACGACACCGACCGGATGATTGCAGGGGTTTGCGGGGGAATTGCGGCTTACATGGGAATTGATCCGGTGTTTGTGCGGCTGGCTTTTATCCTGTTGACATTTGCCAGTGGGATTGGTTTGCCCATTTACTTCATTTTATGGGTCATTATGCCACGCACAGAAGACGTGGGAAAACCCAACGCCACCGTTTTGCAAGATAATTTTGAAGAAATGAGTCAAAAAATGACATCGGGGGTGTCACAAATCGGCCGTCCCGGTACCTTTGGTACCTTGCTCATCCTCTTTGGCATCTACTTCTTACTCAATCAATTTGGGTGGGCAGGTGGCATCTTTTGGCCTGTGGTGATTATCGGTTTTGGTCTATACCTGCTGGCACAGCGCGGTCGTTCATAATCAAAAATTAGAGATTGGAGATTTGAGGTTAGGAAATCTCCAATCTCCAATTACCAATCTCCCAACTCAAAACTTACCCAGTACCACACGTTCCCCCACTCACCGTTTGCGATAAGAGTTTAATAATTTCAGCCCCGGCCGGGTCTGATCCAAATCATTGGCTGACAATAATTCATTCCGTTCCTGGTAAGCTGGCAAATGCAACAAAAAGGTGCTGCCTTGCCCTATCGTACTGGTTACGCGGATATTCCCGCCGTGCGCCTGGGCAATCCACTTAGCAATAGACAGCCCTAACCCTGATCCCCCTTGCCGTCGGTCTCGCCCCTTGTTCACGCGGTAAAAACGGTCAAAAATGTAAGGCAAATCCTCTTGTGGAATGCCAACCCCTGTATCGCTCACCTCCAACCGTGCCCACCCATCCTTTTTGGACAAACTGAGAGAAACTTTGCCTCCGGCCGGGGTGTATTTGATGGCGTTATCTATTAAATTAAGCAACAACTGTTTTAACCTATCCACATCCCCCAACACACACACCTGATCCACCTCAGTCACCACCACATCCACCGACTTAGGAATCAGGTTAACCTGACGGTACACTTCAAATAACACGTTATCCAGTTCAACCGGTTTCCGTTCCAAAGGCAGATTACCCGCATCGGCCCGCGCCAGCAGCAACAAATCCCCCACCAGTCGTGTCATCCGTTCCACCTCTTCCTGAATGATAGCCAACGATTCAGGGTTTCCCTCCCCCATACGCCGCATCAAATCCAGGTTGCCACGAATGGCTGTCAAAGGTGTGCGTAATTCATGAGACACGTCTGCCAAAAGCCGCTGCTGAGTCTGGAAAAGCCGTTCCAGCCGTTCTAAGGTTTGATTAAAGGCACTGGCTAGCACCCCAATCTCATCATTACGGCCGATATCCGGTACACGCCGACTTAAATCATCGGCACGAGTAATTTGCCGCGCCACCCCCGCAATATCTTCCAACGGCTTAAACAGGCTAGGAGTCAGCCACACCGCCAGAAAAAGGGAAGCCGTCGCCGCTGAAAAACCAATTAACACCGCAATCACCAATACCCGGTTAAAAGTCTCGTAATTATCCAACAGTCTGGCAACCTGAATATAACCCAAAACCTCTTGCGTTGAATCGGCCGTACTGCGAACCGGCACCGTCAACACCCGCAAAGAAGCCCCCCGCTGTTGCACCAGGTTATATATCGGCTCCGTCGAAAACCCATTTTCGTCCAAAACCTCGGCAAAATTCGCCAGATTGCTAGAACTAAAAATAAACTGCTTCTCTTTGTCTACAATCACCACAAAGGTGGAAGCCGTTTGAAAAGTAGCCAATCGCTCTGGCAAGGTAACACGGATTCCCCCCAAACTAAATTGCAGGCTTTCCGGGCGCAAAAGCTCCGCAGCTAACGTATCCAAATCAGCATCAATCTCTGCCAGCAGCCGATTTTGGGGCAGCCAATAAACAATCGCCGCAAAACCGGTAAAGGCCACCGTAAAAATAATGGTATAAATGAATAGAAGGCGATTTTGTATAGACACGGTTTAACATTTACAAACGACTGGGATCAAGCTTCCTCCCGCAACACATACCCAATACCCCGTACTGTATGAATGAGACGAGGCAACTCATTTACCTCCGTTTTTTGCCGCAAATAACGCACATATACCTCAATAATGTTACTCTCGCCGCCAAAGTCATAATTCCACACGCGATCAAAAATGACTTCGCGGGTTAACACCTGGCGGGGGTGACGCATAAACAGTTCTAACAATTCATACTCTTTAGCCGTTAGATCAAAAATGTGCCCACCCCGTTTGCCCTGGCGAGTACCTGTGTCCAGTTCCAAATCGGCAAAGTAATAAACCTGGGGTTTGGCGGGTTGGATTCGGCGCAATAAGGCACGAACACGAGCCACCAACTCATCGAAGGCAAAAGGTTTAACCAGGTAATCATCCGCCCCGGCATCCAGGCCAATCACCCGATCCTCAATTGTCTCCTTGGCAGTGAGCATCAAAATGGGCACTTCACTGGCTGACCGTAGCCGCCGGCAAACCTCTAAACCATCCAACCCTGGCAACATCAAATCTAACAACACCAGATCGGGTGGGTTCTCACGGGCCAGTTCCAAAGCCGTTTCACCATCGGAAGCGGTGTCTACCCGGTACCCTTCAAAACTCAAACCACGTTGTAAGAAGTGGCGGATTCGGTCTTCATCTTCTATCACCAAAATTCTAGGTGCCATGTTTTACTCCGTTCGTAACTGCTCCGTTTTTCAAAGACATACAAGGTTTCATTATTCATAGCAGATTATAGTCTGGACAGTCAAGGGCGCAACTGAGGCTTTTTGCATCCTCTCATAACAAAGCTAAAATCTAACTGGAAGAAGAAATCTGGTGAACATCTAAAAACAACTTTCTGTTTTAGGCTTGACAGGTGTATTAAATCTGTCTGGTCGTGGCGGAATCTAATCCTGAGTGTTCACCAGGAGGAATAACATGGAACCTATCTTTGAGTTTAGCCTGAACTTCACCCGCTGGTTACAAACCAACTATCCGCAATTGAAAGGTTTTTTTGAGATTATCAGCTCAATGGGAACAGAGGAGTTTTACCTGGGGCTGATCCCTCTCATTTATTGGTGCCTGGATAAACGGCTAGGGAAGTATTTGGGGTACATTTTTCTCTTTTCCAATGCGCTCAATGCCACTGCCAAATACGCGTTTCGGGAGCCGCGCCCTTATTGGCTGGATGGCAATGTGCAAATGGCGGAGGAGATGAGTTATGGTGTGCCTAGTGGACACGCCCAGGCAGCCACAATCACCTATCTGTTTCTGGCGATGTGGATTCGGCAACGGTGGATGTGGCTGGTGGCTTTGTTTATGGTGGTGGTGATGGGGTTGAGTCGCGTTTACCTGGGGGTTCATTTTGTGCATGATGTGGTGGCGGGGAGTTTTTTGGCGTTGCTGCTGGTGGTGGGGTTTTTCTGGGGGTGGCAACGGTATGCGGCCAAAAGTTTTGAACGGCGCATTTTGGGGTATCGGATTTTTATTACGTTGTTGGTGCCGTTTTTGTTGGGGTTGACTTATGCCGGGGT
>CAZPEJ010000054.1:0-15118 GCA_964585465.1 uncultured Ardenticatenaceae bacterium | reverse complement strand
CTCTTCTCCTGTATGAAGGTAGTATGATAGTATGATGATAGAACAACTCCAAAACAAACTGGTGGAAGTGACAGGCAAACTGGATAAACGAACCCAACATTGCCAGATTTCGGCCGTTTTGAGCGACCGTAATGAGTGTATGTTGTCTGGTTCGGTGCTGGATGACAGCTTATTGGCAACCTTAACGGCAGATTTGTCAGCCCAATTTCCGGGCATGGTTTTTAACACAGCCGGTATAAAACTTTTGCGAAACAAAACACCCCAACAGTTGGCAGTCAACACCAACCTGACCGGTTTATACGCTTCTCACTCCTTCTTAAGCGAAATGATGAGCCAGCTTTTGGCTGGCATGTGTGTGGAACAGTTACAAGTGGAAGGAAGTTGGGTATATGTGCGGCAGATGGATGGGTATTTGGGCTGGATGTATCGGCCGTATTTAACCCCCATTTCTGCCCCCGGCACCCCCACCCATCTGGTGTGTTCCCCAATTACTCCTGTGCGCTGCGACCTGGACACCCACGCCAACCTGGTCAGCACGGTGTTGAGCGGAACGGCCGTTTCCATCCCCTTCATCCAAAACAGTTGGGGCCAACTACAATTAACCACCGAGTTAGACGGATGGGTACAAACGGCCGATTTACGCCCCCTGGCAGAGTTGCCACAAACGGAATCCGCTTGCCGACAACAAATGGTCAAAGACGCTTACCAATTCATGGGCGTTCCTTATCTGTGGGGTGGGGGGGCGGCGTTGGGGATTGACTGTTCCGGTTATGCCCAACTGTTACACCGGTTGGTCGGTGTCACCCTGCCCCGCGATGCAGATATGCAATTTATGGCAGGAACGGCCGTGACCGACAACTTCCAACCGGGCGACCTTTTCTTTTTTGCCAGCGAAGGGGGTCATCGCCATATCACCCATGTTGGCATGAGCCTGGGTGGCTGGCGCATGATCCACTCCTCACGCGGGCGCAACGGCGTATACGTAGATGACATACAAACCGTTCCCCACCTAAAAAACACCTTCGTCGGGGCGCGAACATTTTTATCTGCGCGGGTTTAACCAGGTATTCAATCCATCCCCCAACAAATTCCACCCGATGCCAAATAAGATAATAGCCAGCGAAACAGGCACAAAAACCCACCAGTAAGAAAAGGGATTACCCGCCGTGCCCATGATATAGTCGCGGCTGGCTACCAGCATCACCCCCCAGGAAACAGTACCACTAATACCCATAAAGGCAAAGGCAGATTCCAGCACCACCATACTCCCCACATCCCGTGCTGCCAGCACAATGGCAGGAGCAATGGTATTGGGCAATAAATGGCGAAACACAATACGAAGGGTGCTGGCTCCCATGGCCTCGGCTGCCAGCACAAACTCTGCCTGCCGGATTTGAGCCACCAACGAATTGATAATGCGGGCGTAAGGCATCCAGGAAAAAACAATCAATGCCAACATCACCGGAGTCATGTTGTCATAGAAAAATTGTTGTAAGGGGGTAAAAGCTGGCGGTTCTTCAAAAAAGAAGAAGTTAGCCCGCACAAAAAGTGTACGCTGGAACAACCAGACGGCCGCAATGGGTGGAAACGTCAGAAAAGCATCGGTGACACGCATGGCACCCCCCTCTATCCACCCCCCCAAATACCCGCTGATGGCTCCGACCAGCACCCCAAATGTGGCTGTGAGCAAGGTGGTGGTGAGGCCAAAACGCAGGGCCTCGCGGCTGCCCCAAATAAGGGTATGCCATACGTCCCATTGGCGTGTGACAACCTGTTGTCGCACGAAACCAAACGCATTGACGGTCGGTACGGCGGGTGTGGTACCTAACCAGCTTTCGGCACTGGGTGGATAGGGCGTGCGGTCAAATCGTTCACCGACGTTTTTGTAGGAAGTGGGGTTTTCGGGGTCGGGTTGGGGAGAGAGCCAGGGAGCAAAAACGGCCGTTCCCACAAATAACCCCACAAACAACAAAGCCACAATGTTTTGAGGTTGGCGTAAAAATCGGGACCAGGCGCGCATTAACTTTCCTCCTGCCAAATGCGGGGATCCACCAGGGCTTTCATAATATCCAACATAAACAACAAGGGGATCACCAGTAAAACACTATATACCGCAAACCCTAACGCCAGGGGAGCATCGGGGGCTTCGCGCATTCCCCGCACCACCAGTTCTGACAACCCATGAAAGTCAAAAATGGTCTCGATAACAAAAACACCCGTTACCAGCGAGGCGGCCGAGAGGGCGGTGCTGGTGAGGGCGGGCAGCAGGGCGTTCCGAAAAGCGTGCCGCCACACAATCCAGCGTGGCAACAGCCCGCGTGCTTTGGCAGCCAGGATGTAATCTTTGCCAGCCTCTTCAATGATGGTGGCGCGGGTGACACGCCCCAATGTGGCCCAATGGGCAGTGCTGAGGGTAAAAACGGGTAAGGCGAGGTGGCGAAAAGCATCTGCCAGGGCATCAAAACGGCCGTTTAACAACGCATCCACCGTCAATAACCCGGTATACCATTGGAAGGTGCTGGTTCGTAACGACAGGTCATATAAACTCGTCCGCCCTGGGGGAAACCAGCGCATTCCCACATAAAACACCGAGAGCAACACCAGCCCCAAGATGAAGGGGGGGATAGACGTGGCCACAAAAGCGGCCAGGCGAAAGGAGTTATCTGCCCGGCTTTCTTTGCGCCAGCCCGCCAACACCCCACTGACCAACCCCAGCGGAATCAAGGTCAAGACAGAATAAAGGGTTAATTCGGCCGTAATCGGGGTGCGGTGCAGCAGCAAGGTGATGACCTCGGCATCAAACACCGGACTCCACCCCCAATCCCCTTGCAACAACCCAGAGAGCCACCGAACGTATTGCACCGGGTATGGCTGATCCAGCCCTTGTCGGAGAATAATATCATCTATCATGGCTTGCAACTGCTCTGGGGTAATATCGCTCCGCATTCGGGAAGGCAAATATAGGGTGGCTCGTTCGTCTGGGGGAGAAAGCATCACCACACCATAGAGAACGGCCGTTATCACCAACAACGTCACTGGAATCGTTAAAATACGCCCAAGCAAAAACTTCAAAAAAGCCATCTTACTGCTCCACACAACCCTGGAAACGCACTGCCTGCACGCCATACAAACGGCACAACACTTCATACGCCCCATCTTCGGACGTAACCTGCACCAAAACATACGCGCCTTGCTGTGCCACAAACGAGAGCGTAGGGTTGCCAAACCGCCCCCGGTTAACTTCCAACCAGTTGAGCCACTCCGCGCTGATACGCGGCACACACCCCCGGCACGTTTCTTCGGCCGGTTCTTCACCTGTAATTAAACCCCGCAGCCCGACAGTATAGGGTGGGGAAGCGTCGTAACAGTAGGAAAGTTGCCCATACACCACACGACAAGTAATCCAGGCTCCGTTGTCAAAATGGGCTACGACAAACGTGGTGCCATTGGTGGTGTCCGTTTCGCCAATATCCAACACATAATCGGCGGTTAATTGTGTTTGCAACCCACGAAAAGCATTGTAATTTAACCCCTCTTGACGACTGAGGTCAAACAAATCGGTCTGGGCTGTGCGGCTGCCCTCGATGCCCCAGGCCACTAGCTGTAAATCGCGCCACGAAGCGTCCCCAATGGACTGGTTGGCAAAAGCCGCTGTAATGGCAATAACTGGCAACGGCAGCAAAAGGCGAAACCAGGATTGGAAACTCAAACGGCCGTTCTTCCGCCGTTCTCGATGTATCCCATCCAGACGATACTCCTGCAACAGGGCCAGCAAAACCAGCAGCAGCAGGGCAAAAAAGCCACCATACATCACCATCCACAAAGGCAGTTCCCCGGCCGGGCGGATATACACAGGCAGACCAACAAAACGGCCGTCTATCAACCCAGTAAACAAACTACGCCCCTGGTAAGGCACAAAAGCCATTACCCGTAACGAGAGCGTTGCTGCCACCAACCAACCAATGACTGCCCGCCCGCCGCTCCCCAGCCGAGTGGTCAGCCAACCTGCAACGCTACAAATGATGATGACCAGCCCCCCACCCAACAAAAGCCGGGGGTAGGGGGATGTGACCGGCAACTCGGACAAGGTAACAACTTCCCACCCCCAGGCCCCGGCAGAAATGGCTAACCCAATCAGCAGCCCGTTCAATAAACCTAAACGGTAATAAGCGGACTGGTGTTGATTGTCTGTTTCTTCGGTTAAACGCCAGGTATATTTTTTTACCGTTTGCGGAGTTTCCATACCCATATGCCTCCAACAACCAGAACCAGTGCTCCCCCCCATAAAAAGTAAGTTGACATGTTATCGGAGGGTGTGGTGGGGAGTGGTGGTAAGGTAACAGTGGCAACGGCCGTTGCTGTGACATTCGCCTGTGGGGTGTGAGTGGGAGCGGGCAGGAGCCGCATCTCCGCCACATTTTTTTCGTCCAACGGGGTGCCATTCCACTTGCCATGCGCCCGTATCAAAAAGGCTGTAATTGCCAAATACTCTTCGGTGGTCAGGCTGCTGGGGGCGTTAAATGGCATAGCTGCCTGGACGTAGGCATAGAGGGTATCGGCCGTTTCAAACTTGCCTAAACTCCCATCCCCAATCACCGCAGGAACGGCCGTTGGAATCGTAAACCCATCCTCATACGGCCGTTCTCCATGACACCCCCTGGCCCAACAATTTTGATCCTCCTCAGGATATTGCGACCGCCACTCATCCGTTAAACCCTGCCCCTGATCCCCATGACACGGCTGGCAATTCAACCAATACAAATACGCCCCCTCATCTGCCTGATTCGGATTCTCCACTGTCGGTGGGGCCGCCAACCGATCCACTGTCGGGGTTACGGCCGGGTTGGGTATGGCCTCCGGTTCGGCCGTTTGCGCCGCCAGAGACCCCCACCCCATCATCCACACCACCCATGTCACCGCTAAATAAAAAAATAACTTCTTACCCATAAATTAGACGCTAAAAGAATAACAGATTACGAACCTCCACCGCATTTTCAGGTGCCACACCCCCGCCCCACTCACAAACAGAAACGGGCTACCCATCGGGAAGCCCGTTTATTAATCGGCCGATATTGACAACCCGATTACGAACGTTTTCCCCGCAATTTAGGGTCTAAAATATCCCGCAGGGCATCCCCCACCAGGTTCCAGGACAACCCATAAAACAACAACGCCAACCCTGGATACAAAATGACATACCAATCCTGATCCAACGTCAAAATACGGCTACGAGCAAAACTAATGATTTGCCCCCAGTCAGAGTACCCAACCGGCAAACCAATTCCCAGAAAACCCAACGCCGCAAAACTTAAAACGATGGAACCCATATCCAAAGACAGCACCACCAGCGTGGGAAACATAGCATTAGGCAAAATGTGGCGCAAAATCAGATGCACATCTTTTGCCCCGCTGGCATGGGCCGCCAACACATAATCCCGTTCTTTGGTAGCCAGAATGTCTCCCCGCAATAACCGGGCGTATCCCGTCCAGCCAAACACAATCAAAGCAATGGCCGCCGGCCACACACTGGCCCCCATTTTTGGCACCAACACCGAGGCTAGAATCAATGCCGCCACCAGAAAAGGAAAGGCGTTAAAAATTTCCACCAGACGCATCAAAACTTCATCCACCCAGCCACCATAAAAACCAGCTATCGAGCCAACGACCATCCCAATGATGGCGGATGAAGTCACAATCACCAACCCCACAAACAAAGCTGTGCGCGTTCCCCAGATAACTCCATAATAGATGTCATACTGCCCGGCCGTTGTGCCCCACAGATGTACCCACTCTTCATTACCCGTTACTGGGGTGTACCAAAACGGAATCGAGTCGGGGGAATTTTTGCGCCATTCAGTTCCCGGTGGTTTCGGCTCTGCCAGAAAACCGTCACGGGGAATTTGGGTCGTATCCGCCCGCGAGTTGATGGGGGGAGCCAACACCGGAGCAAAAACAGCTACCAGGATGATAGCCCCCAAAATGATCAGGCCCGTTACCGATAGGGGATTGGTAATGACTCCCTTGATAAGCCGCGCCCATTCCGGGCCGACTGCTTTTTCCAGTCGGGTCAATTCACGTAACGGGGTATCTCCCAAAGAGACCGCCCCTGGTTTTACAGATGTTTCAACACTCATCATACACCTCCAAACCAATTAACCCAGGCGAACTCGTGGGTCTAAAACGCCATACATCACATCTACCATCAAATTGATCAGGACAAACAGACCAGCCGTAAACAGGGCGTACCCTAACATGGTCAACACGTCCAGATTTACCGCCGCTTCTGCGGCAGCCGACCCCAGGCCAGGGTACTCAAAAATCGTTTCGGTGATGACCACTCCGTTTAACAAACCAGCTACTGTCCCGCCAGCAATGGTGGCGACAGGAATTAAGGCGTTTTTCAAAACATGGCGGTTGACCACCACCCGTTCGCCCAACCCTTTGGCGCGGGCCGTTGTCACGTAATCTTGTCGTAACGCTTCCAACATCGAAGAGCGTGTCACCTTCAAAAGGGTAGCCCACGAGATGTAAGATAACGTTAGTACCGGCATAATCATGTGTTTCAAGGCATCCCAGAAAATATCGAAGCGGAAGTTGAGCAGCGAATCAAATGTCATCATACCAGTGTACTTCACAAAGGTAGAAACAGAGCTATTCACTTCCAAACTATAGACATCAGATAAACGGCCGATTCCCAGCCAATCTAATCGAGCATAAAAAACCAACAACATCAACAACCCAAACACAAAACTGGGAAACGAAAACCCCAACACCGCAAACACCCTGGCAATCTGGTCAATTGGTTTATTGTGGTGAACCGCCGCCTGAATCCCCATCCAGATACCAATACCCACAATGGGCACAATACTCCAGATGGCTAATTCGGCCGTTGGTGGCAACCGCCGGATCAACAAATCCACCACCGGCTCACCACCTGTGCGTGAATACCCCAAATCACCCCGCAGCACCCCACCAATTCGTTCCCCCGTTTCCGAGTCCAACTTCCCTACCAACCAGTTCCAATACTGCACATGCAGCGGCGCATCCAAACCATACCGCTTAATAATGGCATCCACCTGCCCTTCCGTCTTAGGAATATCCCGCACATATAGAGCCGAGCGAGCCACCGGATCCAAAATTTGTAACACCCCAAACAAAAGAAGAGTAACCCCAAACAAAATAACAGGTAAGACCAACAACCTTCGGATAATATAAGCCGTCATCTATACCCCCTTATCTTTAGTAATCAGTAACCAGTAATCAGGAATCAATCCTTTTTTTGCTGATTCTCGCTTACCGACCACCCATTACCGTGAATGAAATAAGGCAGGTGGTTCATGAACTGAACCACCTGCTAACATGGTTTATTTATCCCCTATGATTAGCCATCGAGGCCGAGGGCATAATAATAGGTACCAAATGCACCAATCCGATTATACCAACCCTGCACCCAGCGTTGCTCAAAGCGATAACCTGTGCTTTGTGCCAGCGTAATCTGGATAGCAGTGTCATGATGTAACTGTTGCAGTTCAAAGTAAATGGCTTCGCGCTCTGCGGGATCAGCCGCCACAGCACCAGCATTTACCAATTCCTGGAATTGAGCCATCAGATCTTCGGGCAGGTTTTGCCGACCAGCAAACGTCCCAACGGTGAATGGCTGCACCCAGTTGTGCGGGTCATGGATGTCTTCGATCCAACCACTCACCGCCACCGGTAATTGGCGAGCGCGGAAAGAACGAAGCAGCGTCGGCCAGGGCAGACCGAGTACTTCGACCTGATAGGACAGCGCATCATTGCCAAACTCTTCGGCGTGCATGGCTGCAACGGCACCTAATTCACCTTGCAGAATTTCCGCTACTGTCTGGCGAACGGTGTTACCTGTATTGAAGGTAGCCTGGAAGCGGAAACCGATCTGGGGCAATTGCCCTTCCCACGCCTGAGCCAACTCAGCGGCACACCCTTCGGGATCATATTCATACATTGGGCCATCGGGATTGTAACCCAGCATACCCAAGATGATCGGGCCATTGTTCCGTACACCCTTGCCGTTCAACCCTTCAGCAATGTAGGTTTCGTAATCGAAGCACATATTGAAGGCTTTGCGGACATGAATGTCAGAGAAGAAATCGGCAGGAATACCGTTGCCGTCTAATTGACCACTACCAATGTAAGGATTGACACCGTTATCATCAGTGGCGACATTGAAGTTGAGGAAAACGTCTGTACGAGATACAGAAGGCAGATCCGGCCATTTCCGCAGCGCCCCGTTCGGGTTATCTGGATTGGGGGTACATTCGTCAGTTTCCCAGTTACAGAATTCACCAACAAATTCATCAACCTGTGTTTCTACGTCGTTATTGACAGACACAGATTCTGCGTCACCAGCTTGCAGGGAGGCGAAACGAGTGCCCCACTCTTCGACCTGACGGACAATGATGGTTTGAACCTTGGGGGCACCAGCGGGGCCATTTTCCCAAACCGGCATGTCATCGGTACGCCAGTAGTTGGGGTTGGCAACCAATACATACTCTTCACCAGGAGTCCAGTGATCCAGCATGTAGGGGCCAGTACCGTTGATAATGCCAGACAAGGGGCTATTTTCTGCCCCTGGGGCATAATGATCTTGCCAGGTGGCGCAATCACCATCCCAAGAACCGCTTGCAACTGACCATTCCTGATCCAGTGCCGCACCCCAAGATTGGGCCAGGGTAGCCATGAACGGCCCCCAGGGTTGAACCAGGTTGAAGGTCAATGTGCCAGCCGCGTCATCGGCCACAATAGAAGCTTTCACCAGTTCACAAGTGGCTGCCAGTTCTTCGGCGGTGGCATTGGTTTTTAAACCATCTGGATCGCCTGCGTATGCACCTTCGGCAATCCCTTCGGTGACATCACCAGAGGTGTAACCCAACAGAGGCTCCAGGAGCAGCCATTGTGGGCCGTTGGGGTCGGATTGCAGCAACCCGCGTTGGAAGGAGTAGGCAAAGTCATGGGGTTCCAGGGCGTTGCCATTGTGGAAGGTGACACCTTGACGGATGTTGAAGGTGTAGGTCAACCCATCGGCGGAGATACCACCATTTTCCAAAGTTGGTACTTCAACGGCCAATGCTGGCACATAGCTGGTACCATCTTTGTAGTCGTAGTAGATCAACCCTTCCATGACGTTTTCGATCAAGCTACCGCTGGAGGTGTCGTAAGCCAGGGCCGGATCCATGGTGTCAATATCCCCAAATACCAACGAGACATAGGTGTCGGGGCTGGCATCTTTGAATTCAACGGCCGCTACTGGTTCGGGGGTAGCAGTGACAACTTGTTCGACAACTTCGGTGACAACCGAGGTTACGACAACTTGTTCACCCTCAACGACCTGGGTTACGGTCTCAACACGGGTGACTTCAATAGTCTGGGTAACAACCTGGGGCTGGCAGGCAGCTACTAAAATAGCAATTAACGTTAGCGCGGCTAGAAGTAAACCGCTTTTTTTTGTAAACATCTTCTAAAACCTCCTCCAAAAATTTGGATTCTTAAAATAAACATTTTTGTCAATTTGTTTTATCCGGTCTATTAAGTTGTTCAGGTTGTTGACCACCTCCTTGATATGTGCATGGGTTCTAAAGGAACTTTTCTGCATGATGACAAGCGACAAAATGGGTGTTTTCGGCCGTTCCTAAATTACGAAACGCCGGATCCTCATTCCGGCACACATCGGTCACATAGGCGCAACGTGTGTGAAACCGGCACGCTTTTGGTGGGTTTGCCGGGCTAGGAACATCCCCTTCCAGAATAATCCGTTGACGTTTAGCTTCCTTGTCAGGGTCTGGCAGAGGAATCGCAGAAAGCAAAGCTTGGGTGTAGGGATGGAAAGGGGTATCATACACGTCATCCCGTTTTCCCATCTCCACAATTCGCCCCAAATACATCACAGCCACGCGGTCACTGATATAACGCACCATAGACAGGTCATGGGCAATAAATAAGTAAGTTAACCCCAAATCCTGTTTCAGGTCGTCCAGCAAATTCACCACCTGGGCTTGAATCGAAACATCCAACGCGGAAATAGGCTCATCCGCCACAATAAAGGCAGGATTGGTTGCCAGGGCGCGAGCAATCCCAATACGTTGCCGTTGACCACCGGAAAATTCATGGGGGTAACGGTTCACAAAATATGGATTTAACCCCACCAGTTTGAGCAACTCTTGTACCCGCTCTCTACGGCTGGCAGAGTCTCCAATGTTATGAATCACCAATGGTTCACTGATGATATTGCCAACCGTCATGCGGGGGTTCAAAGAGGCGTAGGGGTCTTGGAAAATCATTTGCATGTGGCGACGGGCTTTCCGCAAATCAGTTTTTCCCAGCGATGTCAATTCCTGGTTGTCAAAGTACACCTTACCGTTGGTCGGTTCAATCAGTTGCAGGATGGTACGGCCAGCAGTAGATTTACCGCAGCCACTTTCACCGACCAATCCCACCGTTTCCCCTTTTTTAATGTCAAAACTAATTCCATCTACAGCCTGAACGGCTCCCACCTGGCGGCGCAAAACCCCACGGCGAATGGGAAAATACTTTTTGAGGTTTTCAACACGGACTAAAACTTCATTTGTATTGTTATTCTCGCTCATCCCTGGCCTCCTACCTGCGCGTTTGCTTTCATACTCTGTTCACGGACATCTTGCCATCGCCAGCAAGCGGCATAATGATCTGGCGCGACGGGTTGTAATGGTGGAAGCTCTTTCCAACATTTTTCTATGGCAAAACGGCAACGAGGAGCAAATGGGCAATAAGTTGGTTTTTTTAGCAAATCGGGTGGTAACCCTTCGATGGGGATGAGGCGTTTTTTCTGGGAGGCATCTATTTTGGGTAAAGATTCTAATAATCCAAGTGTGTAGGGGTGGCTGGTATTTTTATAGAGGTCGCGGACTGGGGCATATTCCACCATAAAACCGGAATACATCACCATAACTTTTTTCACCAGGCCAGCTACGACCCCCAAGTCGTGGGTGATCCAGATGATAGCCATGCCTAGTTGTTCTTTTAATTTATTGACGAGTTCAATAATTTGGGCCTGGATGGTAACGTCTAGGGCGGTTGTGGGTTCGTCGGCTATTAACAGGGAGGGGTTGCAGGAGAGGGCCATGGCGATAACTACCCGTTGCCGTTGCCCACCAGAAAATTGGTGGGGATAATCTTTCAGGCGATCTGCGGCATTGGGAATACCAACTAAAACAAGCATTTCTGCGGCGCGGGCTTCGGATTGCTCTTTGTTCATGCCCAGGTGTAGTTCTAATGCTTCTGTGAGCTGACGGCCGATTGTTAAAACCGGGTTGAGCGAGGTCATGGGGTCTTGGAAAACTAGGGCCATTTCTTTGCCACGAATGTGGCGCATCTCATCACGACTCAGTTTCACCAGGTCCCGGCCGCCAAACATCACTTCACCTTCTTCAATTCGACCGGGTGGATTAGGGATCAACCCCATGATAGATAACACGCCGACTGATTTGCCTGAACCACTTTCGCCCACGATAGCCAAGGATTCCCCTTCATCTAATGTATAGGAAATACCGTTTACCGCGTGGACAACGCCATCTTCTGTATAAAATCTCGTCACAAGGTTTCGGACTTCTAGTAAATGAGCCATAGTACCCCGTTCATATTGGATTTTGTTAATTGGTTTATAGGCACAGCAGTATGGGAATATTGTCTCATGACTATATGCCTACCCTCAGAGGGGAACTATACCTGATCCAGTAATACTTAACAAGTTCTAATCTTTTTACCGATCAAAATGGTAAAGGATTAGGGTTTTACCTTATCAACTCAACTTAAACATTGTACGTAAAACGTGATTTTCTGTCAATATGGGGTCAATTTGGGGACAATCTGGTCTCGGAGAGGGGCACAGAGGATTGGGGGAGGAGGATGGTGAAGGTGCTGCCTTTGCCTGGGGTGCTGTCTACCAGGATACGGCCGTTGTGCCGTGCCACCACAAACCGGGCAATGGTCAACCCCACCCCCAACCCAGGGAACAGATGGGAACTGCCTTCCCGCTCCAGCCGCACAAAGGGTTCAAAAATGCGTATCTGGTCTTCGGCCGGAATACCAATACCCCGGTCGGTAATAGCCATTGTTATGTCTTGTTGAGGGGTGCAGGACACCTTCACCTGAACAGGATTTTGCAAGGGGTTGAACTTGATGGCATTTTCCAGCAGCGCACGGGCCGCCAGCACCAGAGCGCGTTTATCTGCGTAAACCTGGGGCATGTGAGGAGCCAGATCGAAGTGAACGGCCGTCGTCTGCCCATTCATCACCTCGCGCACATGATTGAGAGCCTCAATCAAAACATCCGCCAGATTAACGCAACTATACTCCGGGGCAACCGGGTGTAACTCATGGAGAATCAACAAATCATTGGTCAATCCCACCATTCGGTCAACATTGCGGGTGATGGAGTCCATGGCCACTTTTAATGAATCGCCGTGAATGGCTCCCTGGTTCATCAGGCTCAAAAAACCTTTAATAGTGGTGAGAGGTGTACGAAGTTCGTGGGAGATGGTGGCTATAAATTGGGTTCGCATCTCCTCCTGTTCCTTCAGTTCGGCATAAGTTTTTCGCAAAGTTGCATTTTTATTGTTTAACTCTTGAATAACTGCCCGGTCGTTGCGGCGCAAATGGCCGATGATCTGGCGTAACAGGGTACGCAACAAGGTGGGGTTGACCTGGGCAATGGGCATAAAATCTTTGTAATCAATGACCAGCAGGCAACAAGGGGTACGAGTGAGAATGGTTGCCATGCGGCTGGTTTCGCCCAAAAAGGCCATTTCTCCAAAGTAACTGCCAGGGCCTAAAGTGTCTATGTGGATGTCATGCTCCTCAGCGTGAACCAGAACATCTACTTCGCCACTAACCAGGATAAACAGGGTTGTGCCCTCTTCTCCCTGGCGGCAAATGTTGATACCAGCGGGGTATTGTTGCAAAACGGCCGTTTGCCCCAATATGGCAACATCATCCCCTTTTAACTCAGGAAACGTGTTATGGAGTAACTGTACGGCATCAAAATTCCCTATCATGTTATTCCCTGTTTGACGACATGCAACGGTTTCAATCCAAACAGTGCATATATGCCTGTTTGCAAAAATTTTAACATGCCACCCAGAGGGAATTAGGGCATTATTTACGGCTTCTTCACTATTTTTACCAGGGGGAAATTAGCAATTTAGTCCTGTCAACGGCACTCTGTGAAACGTGACAGGAACATCACGTTTCGCGTTTTACCTTTCACGCCACAAGCTCAAATCTCAATCACCTGTTCGCGGCCGGGACCAACGGAGACAAACCGAATGGGGGTATGGGTCATTTCGGTGATGTACTCGATGTAACGGCGGGCATTGGTGGGCAATGCGCTCAGGCTGCGAGCAGACATAATATCTTCTGCCCAACCATCCAGGGTTTCATAAACTGGCTGGCACCGCCCCAGGGTAGGCAAATGGGAGGGGTAATGGGTGATTTGTTCACCATCCACCTGGTAAGCCACACAAACGGGCAGTTTTTCCAGGCCGCTAAGGATGTCCAGTTTGGTCAACACCAGTTCTGTCAGGCTGTTAATACGAACCGCATGGCGCAACATGACCATATCCAGCCACCCCACACGGCGAGGTCGGCCGGTGGTGGTACCGTATTCGTCCCAGGGGTTGCTACCGGTGCCTCGCAGGCGCAAAGCCAGGTCGTTACTTAGTTCTGAGGGGAATGGCCCGCCCCCCACCCGGCTGGTAAAGGCTTTGGCTACACCAATCACCCGCCCTACCATTTTGGGGCCAACACCCAGCCCAATTAACGCTCCGCCTGCGGTGGGGGAGGAGCTGGTGACAAAGGGGTAGGTGCCATGATCTAAATCGAGAAAGGTACCTTGTGCCCCTTCGGCCAGCACAGAACGGCCGTTTGCCAGCTTTTCATTGACAAATAACGACCCATCCACCAGATGGGGAGCCAGCCGTTGGGCATAGTGGGCATATTGGGCGGCAACGGCCGTTGCATCTAAGGGTTCTACACCATAAATGTGTTGTAAAACCTTGTTTTTTTCCTCAATGTGGTGGTGGATACCCTCTGCTAACTCCTCCGGTTCGGCCAATAAATCGGCTCGCAGGCCAATACGGCTGGTTTTGTCGGTGTAGGCCGGGCCGATGCCTCGTTGGGTGGTGCCAATCGCCGCCTCGCCCCGATGGGATTCGCTGGCTTTGTCCAGGGCGACGTGGGCCGGGGTAATCAGGTGAGCGTTGCGGCTAATCTTCAAACGGGCTGGGCTGACATCCAGCCCACGCGCCGCCAACGCATCCATCTCGCGCAACATAACGGCCGGGTTAATGACGACCCCATTACCAATTAAACACACCACCCCATCGTGAATGATGCCAGAAGGAATTAAATGGAGCTTAAAAATCTCCCCTTTGACGGTTACAGTATGGCCTGCATTGTCGCCGCCACTAAACCGGGCCACCATATCCACCTGGGAAGCTAACATGTCGGTGATGTGTCCTTTGCCCTCGTCGCCCCACTGGGCCCCAATGAGGATGTCTAATGTCATAGTTGTACTCCTAAAAACTGACGGCCGATAACTGACGGCTGATAGCTGATAGCTGACGGCTGATAGCTGTTAGCCGTCAGCTGTCAGCTAATAATGCACATTGACGACGGTGCCATAATCTGCCCAGGTAAAAATCCACTGGGCATCGGGGGTATACATATTGACACAACCGTGACTCATGGGGTTGCCAAAATTGTTGTGCCAGAAAGTGCCGTGCAAGGCGTAATCTTCATAGAAATACATCACATAGGGCACATTTTCCAGGTAATAATCGTAACCAAGTAAACTACCGTCCATTGTCTGGCTTTCATACCGCAGGTAGATGCGGAACAGGCCGGTTACGGTGGGGTGTTCCCAGGTGCCACTGGAGATGAGGGTCTCGAAAACGAGGGTATCTCCTTCAAAGGCGCGTAAGGTTTGGTCGTTCAGGTCTACGTCTATCCACCGTTCGTTGGCTGCTACGCCAAACGGCCGTTGTGCGGGGGCCTGGCCCAGAGGAGCAATAAAGGTCGGTACATAAGTGGGGGTGGGAGTCCAGGTAGG
>CAZPEJ010000053.1:0-15355 GCA_964585465.1 uncultured Ardenticatenaceae bacterium | reverse complement strand
CCCCTTATGGCCTCTACTACGCGCCCGATCCTTCCAGCCAGAGCGTGTGTACCATTGGCGGGAACATCGCCTTTAACTCTGGTGGGGCGCATTGCCTGAAATATGGCATGACCAGCAACCATGTGTTGGGCATCAAAGCGGTGTTGCCAGATGGTCAATTGGTGCATCTGGGGCACGAAAGCGTGGAAAGTGTTGGGCCAGATTTGTTGGGGGTGTTTGTGGGAGCCGAAGGGTTGTTTGGGGTGGCGTTGGAAATTACCCTGCGCCTGCTGCCCAAACCAGAACGGTATCGCACCGTCTTGGCGGCTTACAACTCTCTCAGCCAGGCGGGGGAAGCGGTGGCCCAGGTGGTGGCTTCTGGTCTGTTGCCTGGAGCCATTGAAATGATGGACAAATTAGCCATCAAAGCGGCGGAAACCGTCAACGCCGGGTATCCCGATGCTACCGCGATTTTGATTGTGGAGTTGGAAGGGGAAAACAGCCAGGTGGAAGCGGAGTTTGCCCATTTGATGCAGGTGATTGAGGCTTCTGGAGCAACAGAGGTGCGGGTGGCGCAGGATGAGGAGCAACGGGCGCGTATATGGAAGGGGCGTAAGGGGGCATTTTCGGCCGTTGGTAGGCTCAGTCCCGACTACATTGTGCAAGATGGGGTGGTGCCACGTACCAAACTGGGGCTGGCCCTGGGCGAGATTGAACGGTTGAGCCAGCAATATGATATTCGGGTGGCAAATGTGTTTCATGCCGGGGATGGGAATTTGCACCCGCTGATTTTGTACGACGGCCGTATTTCTGGCTCGCTGGAACGGGCTGAAAAATTGGCGGGGGACATCCTACACCTGTGTATTCAACTTGGTGGCTCGATTACCGGTGAACATGGGGTGGGGATGGAAAAACGGGCTTATATGCCACAACTGTTCAACGAAACAGACCTGGGTGTGATGTGGCAGCTTCGCAAAAACATTGACCCACAAGAGCTGTCTAACCGGGGGAAAATGTTCCCTGGTGGCGAAGCTCCAGTTCTGCGCCAGGGGATTCATCCGTTGGAAAAAGCGGGCATCATTTCAAGAGAGTAGGAGTCATGAGGGAGTTTTTGGCCCCCAAAAGTATTGATGAAGTGGTAACGGCCGTTTCCCAGGCTTCCCAACTGCGGGTTTTTGGCGGCGGCAGCAAAACCGGGCTGGCTTATACACCCGACAGTTGCACCGTGTTAGACCTGTCTGGTTGGCACGGGGTGTTGGAGTATGAACCGGGGGAGTTTACCTTTACTGCCCTGGCAGGCACACCCATTACTGACGTAAAAAAGATGTTAGCTGCCCAGGGGCAATATCTTCCGTTTGACCCTTTGTTGGAAACGGCCGGGGCAACTGTGGGCGGGACAATTGCGGCGAATAGTGCCGGAAGCGGCCGTTATCGTTATGGCGGAGTGCGTGATTTTATTTTGGGGGTGCGGTTTGTGGATGGCAAGGGTAATCTGGTGCGCGGGGGTGGCAAAGTAGTCAAAAACGCGGCCGGGTTTGATTTGCCCAAGCTGATGGTGGGCAGCCTGGGGCGGCTGGGGGTGTTGGTAGAAGCAACGTTTAAGGTCTTTCCCCAACCTGCTGCTTATGCCACCCTGAAAGCGGAGTTTCCCAACTTATCGGCCGTTCTCACCGCCCTCACCCGCCTGACCACCTCCAACCTGGAGGCAGACGCAGTAGATGTCACACCACCAGGGACATTGTGGGTACGGCTGGGCGGGTTGCCCCCGGCCTTACCGGCTCGCCTGGATACGTTGCGCCGTTTTCTGGGTAGCGGCGATGTTTTACAATCGCCTGAAGAAACAGCGGCCTGGAATCAAATGCAAAACTTCGCTGTTTTGCCAGCCGGGGCTTTTTTAGTCAAAGTCCCTGTCACCCCCAAACGTATCCCAACATTGGACGCAGAGTTACAACAGCATAGTGCTGACCGGCGATACAGCGTGGGTGGGCAGGTGGCCTGGGTTGTATGGTACAACACCACCCAGTTATTACACGAAATTTTGCAACGTTTAGAGTTAAGCGGGTTAGTCATGGTGGGATCGGCCGTTCCCCACCCCCTTCTGGGCAAACAGCCCGACCCCATTTTTTGGCAACGCATTCAAGAAACCTTTGATCCACAGAAAAAATTTGTGATGTAGGGTGTATTGTGTAATGAACCATACAAGACGTGATATGCCGCTCCCCCAACTTATGAATGACCTGTCTTCCTCCCCAAAATCGCTCAAACAACTGCTGGCGGCCTGGCAAACGGCCGTTTCCCATACCCACCATCCTCAACCGCCCAATTATGACGGGCCGGATGTACAAATTAGCCATCTGACCGAAAAAACCAGCGAAGTCACACCAGGGGCCGGGTTTGTGGCGCGGGTGCGTGTGGGCAGCGATGGGCACCCTTACATCGGACAGGCTCTGGCGGCCGGGGCCTCTTTGGTTTTGTCCCAGCGGCGTGCCGACGAATTGGGTCTGACTGTGCCAGCAGAAGTGGCTTATGTAGTCGTCCCAGATACGGCCGAAACCCTGGCCTGGCTGGCCGCCGCCTGGGAGGATTTCCCGGCCCGTCATCTGGTGATAGTGGGGGTAACTGGCACCGACGGCAAAACGACCACTAGCAATTTGTTGTATGAGATTTTGCAGACGGCGGGCATCCAAACGGGTTTGTTAAGCACCATCAAAGCGGTGATTGGTAATGCAGAAGAACCGCTGGAGTTACATGTTACCACCCCAGAGGCCCCGGTGGTGCAGCGTTACCTGCGGCGCATGGTGCAGGCGGGTTTGACTCACTGCGTGTTAGAAGTGACTTCTCACGCGCTGGCACAACACCGGGTAACGGCCGTTCCCTTCGACATCTCTGTTGTCACCAATATCACCCATGAACACCTGGATTATCACGGCAGTTACGCCGACTACTTTGCCGCCAAAACCCGTCTGTTTACCGCGTTGCAAGCAGAACCCCTGGAGTTGGGGCAGGCGGAACCGAAAAGCCGGGTGGTGAAAACGGCCGTTTTGAACCGCGACGATGGTTCTTTTGCTGGGCTGTCTGTTATTCCGGTTGCTCGTCAAATCAGTTATGGGGTGCAGGAAACGGCCGAATCTGCCACCATCACCGCCACCCACCTGCAATATGCGGCGGATAAAACCCATTTCCACCTCAACCTGGGTCAAAACCGCTCCATACCCATCCAAAGTGCCCTGGTGGGCGAGTTCAACGTCTCTAATATGCTGGCCGCCGCCGCTGCCGCCACAGCCCTGGGCATCGAGCCAGCAGTGATTCGGGCTGGCCTGGAAGCTGTGCCAGGGGTCAGTGGGCGGATGGAGCGCATCAGTCAGGGGCAACCCTTCCTGGTTATTGTAGATTTTGCCCATACCCCCAACGCCTTGTTAAAAGCCATTGCCGCTGCCCGCCGCATGACAAACGGCCGAATCATCACCGTGTTTGGCAGTGCAGGCAAACGAGACAAAGAAAAACGGCGTATGATGGCCGAGTATGCCGCCCAATACGCAGACCTGACCATTTTAACGGCCGAAGACCCCCGCACCGAATCCCTGGACGACATATTAGCCATGATGGCCGACGGTTGCCGCCGCCAGGGTGGGCGTGAAGGGCAAACCTTCTGGCGCATTCCAGACCGGGGGCAAGCCATTTACCACGCCCTCACGCTGGCCCAACCTGCCGATTTACTGCTCATTTGTGGCAAAGGGCACGAACAATCTATGTGTTTTGTCACCACCGAATACCCCTGGGATGACCGCACCGCCACCCGCGCCGCTCTGGAAGCCTTCCTGCAACACAAACCCATGCCCAACCTGGGCCTCCCCACCTTCACACCCCAAACCTGACCAACAAAGCCCTCACGTTTCACAAAATCCTTACCTTTCCCCTTCCCACTGGTTATAATTCCCCCTGTGATGCAAAACAGGGATTTGGCAGAGCGTATTGTTCATCGGTATGAACTCCTGGACAGGTTAGGGCAGGGGGCGATGGGCATTGTCTACCGCGCGAAAGACCACCTGACCGGAGAGTTGGTGGCCTTAAAGCGGGTGTTGGCGGGGGCCAAAGACCCATTAGCTGATTCACAAACGGGTTCAACCAGCGTTTCCCTCACCCTGGCGCGGGAGTTCCAAACGTTGGCCTCGCTACGTCACCCCAACGTCATTAGTGTGTTGGATTATGGGTTTGATGCAGACCGGCAACCTTTTTTCACCATGACGCTGCTGGAAAATCATCAGGACATCCGGCAGGCGGCCAGGGGGTTGTCGGTGGAGCAAAAGGTGGGGTTGTTGATTGAGATGTTGCAAGCCCTGGCCTATTTGCACCAACACAACATTATCCACCGCGATCTTAAACCGGGGAATGTGTTGGTAGATGAAAACGGCCGTTTGCAAGTTCTGGATTTTGGGCTGGCAGTGGTACATGGGCAGGTGCAAGAAACAGTGGGGTCACTTTCCTACATGGCCCCGGAGGTGTTGCAAGAGCTGGAAACCGGACACACGGCCGATTTATATGCGGTTGGGGTGATTGGTTATGAACTGTTAGCGGGTAAACACCCCTTTGACACGGGGGATTTGAGCCAGTTGATTCAAGGGGTTTTGCACCGCCGCCCCGATTTAATCGAAATTCCATCCACTATTGCGCCGGTAATCGGCCGTTTATTGGAAAAAGAGCCAGCCAAACGGTACTCCCAGGCCACAGCTGCCATCGAAGCGTTGTGCCAGGCCATTCGTCGCCCGGTTCCCCAGGAAAGCCGGGCCATTCGAGAAGGGTATTTGCAGGCGGCCCGTTTTGTGGGACGGGAAGCTGATTTGGATCTGCTTACCAACGCCCTGCAAGCTGCCATGAAACGGCGCGGCAGTGTGTGGTTGGTGGGGGGAGAAAGCGGGGTGGGCAAAACCCGGCTGCTGGACGAATTACGAATTTATGCCCTGGTGCATGGGGTGACAGTATTGCGCGGGCAGAGTTCAGAAGGAGGTGGGTTGCCCTACCATTTGTGGCGGGACTCCATTCGGCCGTTGCTTCTCTCCACCGACCTGAACGACCTGGAAGCAGGGATTTTGAAAGAAATCGTACCAGACATTGCCACTCTTCTGGGGCGCGACATTTCTGATGCCCCACCATTGGAGTCGGCAGCCATGCAGCAACGGTTAGTTTTGACGCTGGTAGATTTAATCAAACGGCAAAATCGCCCCCTTCTGCTCATTTTGGAAGATTTGCATTGGGCCACGGAGAGTTTGCAGCCCCTCAAAAAGTTAATTTCGCTGGCAGCAGGACGGCCGTTTCTGGTGGTGGGCAGCTACCGCGATGACGAACGCCCTGAATTGCTAGATGAACTGCCCGGCACACACCCCATTCGCCTGGAACGGCTGCGAGAAGCGGAAATTGTGGCCTTAAGTGAATCTATGCTGGGCGAAGTGGGGCGTAGTCCACAGGTGGTAGAGCTGCTCAAACGGGAAACCGAGGGGAATGCTTATTTTTTGGTCGAGGTGGTGCGGGCCTTGGCAGAAGAGGCGGGGCGGTTGAGTGAAATCGGCCGTATTTCCCTGCCGGATCGTGTTTTTGCTGGTGGGGTGCAAACCATCATCCGCCGCCGCCTGGAGCGAGTACCGGATTGGGGACGGCCGTTTCTCAAATTGGCAGCCCTGGCCGGGCGACAAGTGGATATGCGCGTCTTAGCCAACGCCCTCAAGCGGCAATCCATCATCTTCCAGCGGCCGCAATCTTTGTTAGACGAGTGGTTGTTGGTGTGTGCCAACGCTGCCATTTTGGAACTGCGTAACCGGCAATGGGAGTTTGCCCATGACAAATTGCGCCAGGCTGTGCTGGCAGAGGTGAATGATGAGGAGCGCGGCAGCCTGCATCAGCGCATTGCCGAAGCGATTGAAGATACCCACTCTGGCAACATCTCTTACGCCGGGGTGTTGGCGGATCATTGGCGGGCGGCGGGAAATTCAGAGAAGGAAGCCCACTATGTGCTGCTGGCAGGGGCCTATGCCCAAAGCACCGGGCTGTACCAGGAAGCGGATGCCTGTTTTGAGCGAGCCTTAGCATTGTTACCGGCCGGAGAAAACGGCCGTCGTGCCCATCTGTTTGTCAAACTGGGCGAAAATGCCGAAGCCCTAAGCGACTTTGAACGGGCCAAACAGCAGTTGCAAATAGGATTGCAACTGGCAGGCGAAAACAGCCTGCTAAAAATTGAAGCCCTTAACACCCTCAGCACTGTGGTGCGGCGACAGGGCAATATCTCCCTGGCACAGCAGCATGGGGAAGAAGCGTTGCAACTGGCTCGTGCCAATGGGGATCGCCGCAGCCTGGCCCTGTGCCTCACTAATTTGGGTGTGGCTTTTGAGTCACGCAGCGCATATGAAAGTGCCCAATTGTGTTATGACGAAAGTTTGAGCATCATGCGCGAATTGGGCGACCGCCAGGGCATTGCCGAAAACTTGAACAACCTGGGGGGCATCTGGTATTACCTGGGAGAGTATGCCAAATCTCGCAGTTGTTTATTGGAGGCATTAACCATTCGTTGGGAATTGGGAAATCGGCGGGCAGTCGCTACCAGTTTAAATGATTTAGGGCTGGTGGCCTGGATGTTGGAAAAGTTTGACGAGGCACAATGGTATTATGAAGAAAGTTTGTCTTTGTCCCAGGAAACGGGAGAGCGGCGGGCTATTGCCCTGACGTTGAATAATCTGGGGGATGTGGCGCGAGCGCAGGGGCGATATGCAGACGCGGAGCGGTACCATCAGGAAAGTTTGCAAATCAAACGGGAAATTGGGCACCGTTCGGGAGAAGCCAACAGTTTGAATGACCTGGGTATGGTGGCTTTTCAACAAGGCAACTACGAAACAGCTAAACAACATTTTGTCCAAAGTTTGCTCATTCGCTGGGAGCTACAGGAGCGTCGGGGGATCGTTGGCAGTTACATTAACCTGGGGCATGTGGCGCGGGTGACGGGGGATGAACCAGAGGCAACGCAGCTTTACCAGGATGCTCTGTTACAGGCAACGGAGGTGGGTTTACCGGCGATGTTGTTGGAGGTTTTGGTGGGGTTGGCTGGTTTGCGGGTGAATGCAGGCGAAGTAGAAACGGCCGTTCGTTGGTTAGGGTTGGTACTCAATCACCCGGCTTCTCACTTTGATGTGCGTCGTATGACCCGGCCCATTTTGGCGCAAGTGGCCGAAAAGATGTCGGCTGCCCAAATAGAAACGGTTTTGGCAGAGGGAAAAACCATGACCCTTAACGAGGTGGTGGTAGACCTGTTGGATTAGTCACGGTATGGATACGATTGCTGAACGTTATTCGGCCGTTTTGCAGCGAGTGACCCAAGCGGCACACCGGGTAGAACGGCAGCCTGAAGAGATTACGGTAGTGGCGGTGAGCAAAACATGGCCTGCGGAGGTTGTTTTGCAAGCATATGCCGCCGGAATACGCCATTTTGGCGAAAATCGTACAGAGGAGCTAGAAAGTAAACGAACGGCCGTTTCTCACACCCTCGGCCCAGACAACGGTATTACCTGGCATTTGATTGGGACGCTGCAAAGCCGCAAAACCCAGTCGGCGGCTGAGTTTGCCGATTATTTCCACGCCTTAGACCGCTTAAAAATCGCCAACCGTTTATCCCACCATTTGCAAGAAAACGGCCGAACGTTGCCCATCTTTTTAGAGGTCAATGTGTCTGGCGAAATCAGCAAATCGGGTTTTCCCTGCACAGCTTGGGAAACAAACGCAACCCAACAGGCAGAACTGCGTAAAGTCGTTGCCGAAATAACCCAGCTGTCGGGGTTGCAGTTGCAAGGATTGATGACCATGGCTCCCTGGGATGTCCCAGAAACAGAGATTCGGACGGTGTTTCGGCGTACAAGAGCCGTAAAGGAGTGGCTGGAAACGGCCGTTCCCACTTTACATCTTCCTTTTCTCTCGATGGGCATGACAGACGACTTTGAAATAGCCATTGAAGAAGGAGCCACTCATGTTCGTGTCGGCCGGGCCATCTTTGGTTTTCGGCCGTAAAACTTATCGTATTGTGTATTGCCCGAAAACCCCCAAATACGCCATACACCAAAGGAACTTTTAATGCCTCTTGTTATCACCATTATCAACTTTTTATTCAACGCCCTTTACATTCTCATTTTGGCACGAATTATCTTCTCTTTTATTCAGGTTAGCCCCTATCACCCCACCTGGGGGCCAGTGTACCGTTTTGTGTATGACACCACAGAACCTTTGTTAGCCCCTATTCGCCGCATTTTACCCGCAATGGGTGGGTTAGATTTCAGCCCCATGTTATTGCTGATTCTGGCTGGTCTCTTACGCTCTATTTTCATTCAGTTGTTGTTGGGGTAACAAAGGAGATTAGGGGTTAGAGATTGGAGATTAGAGATTGGCGAATCTCTAATCTCCAATCGCCATAAAAATGTAGTTTATGCCCTTTGTGAGTATAAATTGCGTTATAATAACAAACATGACCATACCAACCAAAAACCCCGCCCGTTATCATATTATCGAGAGTTCACTTGGCCCGATGATTAGCGAAAGCCGAATGACTGTTTATGATGTGTTGGAAGCCCAAAACGAAGGCCAAACCCTCTATGAAATTAGCATGAACCGCAACCTGTCACCGATGCAAGTAGAGGTTGCCTTCGAGTATATTGCACAACATCGGGAACGGTTACAGGTCGAGTTAGACGAAATTCTCCGCATAGCAGCCGAGCGCAAACGGTATTACGATGCCATCGCCGAAGAAATGAAACAAAAAATCGCCCGGCTGCCCATGACACCAGAACGTGCCAAATTGAAAGAACTTATCGCCCAAAACCGCGCCAAACTTGAAGCTGATGCAAATCATTCTCAGTGATCATAACTGTGAAGGGCAGGCTCAACGCATCATCTTTGCCCTAAATCGTATCGGCTTAGCCGTTGTAGTCCCTATACGGCTGGCACTATTCAGTGATGTTGGTTTACCGTTTAATGCTGGTGATGAAACAGTTTGGCAATTATGCCAACAGGAAAATTATCTGCTTTTGACAGGTAATCGGCGTACAGTAGACGGTGAACAGTCATTAGAATTAACGCTCCGCCGTTTGTATGCGCCTTCCATCTTACCCGTGTTAACCATCAGTAATCCAAACCGGATTTTGTATGATCGTGATTACTGCGACCGATGTGCAGAACGTCTGGCGGAAGTTGTGTTAGATTTGGCAACGTTGCGTGGTACGACACGGTTATACATTCCTTAACGCAAACCGGTTAAGCTGCGGGCTATTACCATTCGTTGAATTTCGCTGGTGCCTTCGTAAATCTCCGTAATCTTGGCATCACGGAAATAACGCTCTAGTGGCATCTCCTTGCTATACCCCATCCCACCGTGAATTTGAATCGCCTCAGTGGTGACATACATAGCGGTTTCGCTGGCATACAGTTTTGCCATGCTGGCTTCCATGGAGTATCGCCCCCCGGTTTTTATGGCTGCTTTTTTAGCCAGACATGCCTGGTAAATTAACAGTCGGCTGGCATCTACACGGCATTTCATGTCGGCCAGCTTTTGCTGAATCATCTGGAACTGACCAATTTTTTGCCCAAAGGCTTCCCGTTCTCTGGCGTATTGGACGCTGGCTTCCAGGGCGGCTTCGGCAATGCCCAACGCCTGGGAGGCAATACCAATACGTCCGGCATCTAACACGGTCATGGCAATTTTGAACCCTTCTCCCTCTTTGCCCAGTCGGTTTTCTACCGGACAGAGGTAGTTATCAAACAAAATCTCGCTGGTGGCACTGGCACGAATGCCTAGTTTGGGTTCTGTTTTGCCGCGTGAGAAGCCTGGTTTGTCTGTTTCAATCATAAAAGCGGTCACGCCGTTGTGTTTTTTCTCTGGGTCAGTCATGGTGAATAACACAATAAAGTTGGCGTGGGGGGCAGAGGTAACCCAGGATTTTCGGCCGTTTATGACATAATGGGTACCTTCGGCATTTAACACGGCCCGGCTCTTCATCGTGCCAGAATCGCTGCCACTCATCGGCTCGGTCAGGCTGTAAGCCCCGATCTTCTGCCCGGTGGCAATCGGCACCAGGTACTTTTGTTTTTGCGCTTCGGTGCCAAATTTCATCAGCCCGTGACAAAAGAGCGAATTGTTCACAGACATAATCGTGCCATGACTGGCATCCGCTTTACAAATTTCCGTCAACGCTAGCGAATAAGCCAGCGTATCCATTCCTGCCCCACCATACTCTTCAGGTACTTCGATGCCCATAAACCCCAGTTGCCCCATCTCCCGCACCGTTGCCAGGGGAAATTCCCCTGTTTCATCATGGTGGGTGGCAATAGGAGCTACCCGTTTTTGGGCAAAATCACGGGCTGCTTGTTGAATCATTCGGTGTTCTTCGGTGATAAAGTCAAACATGGATCCTCCAGGAGGGTGAACAGTGAACAGTGAACGGTGAACAGTGAACAGTAGACAGTGAACAGTAGACAGTGAACAGTGGTTGTAACTGGGCACTGAGTACTGAATACTGAGTACTGAGTACCCGGTACTGTCAGTGCATTTGAATAAACTTCATAAATGTTTCAAAATCTTGTGTGGTTAGTTCGTAACCATCTGTCCATCGGCGGCGTTCGGCCAGCCAATACTTGCCATCTTTGCCAGAGAGTAGGGCCGAGGGGATGTCTGGGCGGGCGGGTGGGCCTATTCGGCTGCGAAAGGATTTGTCATAGAGAACGGCCGGGTGGATTTCGTGAAATTTGCTGCTACCTCGGTTAAATTGGGTTGTCCAAACGGCCGCTTTTTTGGCTGGCAAATAGGTGGTCAGAATGAGCCGCCGGTCTTCCTGTTGCATCTGACAAGAAAGGCACACCCAGTTGTTGGGCACACGCCTTTCCCGTCCACCGCGTGGGTAACCACGCAAGTGGAAAAACCAAAAAGCAAATGAGAGGTTATCCCCCCAGGCAAATTGTTGTTCCTCACCCGTTTCATCGAGAGCAGCCACCCCCTGCCCATCCAGCGTGATACTCCGCCCGCTGTGCCACCGATTTTTCAGCAGTTTTTCCCCCACATAGGCCACCCCCAGGCCAATAACCAGTGCCCCAATACAAGAGAGGAAAATAGCGTAATCGGGTAAATCGCCCGGCAGGGAGCGAATGAGGCCAAACACCAGGACATAACCAACCAGAAATGAAACCCCTAACAAGATAGTAACGGCCGTTCTTAAACCCCCATGTTCTGGATCAGCGTGTAAAACCAGGGAATCTGGCATCGGCTGAGGGGAAGGAGAGGTTAAAACCAGGTTACTTTCTTTCATAAATAATCCCTTAAAACTTAGGTCATTATTCAAAACAATGGCCCAATTCTAACAACATCTTGACGCAACGCACAACACGCAATACCCTTCCATTATGTTTGCTGAACTGGTCATCAACATCGAAGCTGCCCTGGAAGGCACATTCCATTACCATGTCCCTTTTGACCTGAAAAATCTCATCAAGGTGGGGCATCTGGTAGAAGTAGAGTTTGGTTCGCGGCTGGCCCAGGGTATTGTGGTCGCTTTTGCCGAAAATGCGCCAGTGGAAGATACCAAACCTATCATTTCCCTGGTAGATGAACTACCGGTTGTCTGGCCCTGGCAAATTCGCCTGGCTTGCTGGATGAGCGAACAATACCTGGCCCCGTTGAATGGCTGTTTGCGTCTCTTCTTGCCGCCAGGGGTGACCCGCTGGTCAGATATGACACTCGATATTAACCCGTATTGGCGCAGTGAAGGGGTAGAGGAGCAGTTGGGGTTGTTGCCAGATATGAACGAGCCGGGGCGATTAACCGAGAAACAGCGCAAACTTTTTCAACTCTTAAAGGAAAAGGGAGACCTGCGCGGGCGGCAAATTGCCAAAATGTTGCCGGGGGAGGATTGGGAAACGGCCGCTTATCAGTTAGTTCGTCGTGGCATTTTGCGGCGAGCTTCGGTGTTGGATGCCCCCCGCATAAAACCCAAACAGATAAAAACGGCCGAATTGATTGCCGACCCGGTGCAGGTGAAAAAAATCATTCCCCAGTTGGGACGGGCCAGCAAACAGGCAGATATATTGCTCTATTTGTGGGAAAGTAAAGACCCCCTGCCAAACGAAACGGCCGTTTTGGAAATCACCCATGCCAGCGAAAAACATTTACAAGCCCTGGCCGACGCAACCCTCATTACCCGCACCCCACACCAGCAACTGGTGGTCGAAACAGGACAACGCTTCAAACAGTTTACCACCGACTTTTCTGAATACGCCCCCCTGTTAAAACAGTTACCCGCCCCACGCCACCAATTGCCCGAAACGGCCGTTGCCCACCTGCTCTCCCTCAAACTGGTACGTATCTTAGAAGAACCCGCCAGCATCGGCCTGGCAATTCCCGCCAAACAGGTATTACATCACATTTTACAGTTGCGCGGGGCCGAGGCTTACCACCGCATTCTCACGTTGTTAGCCGGGGAAGGTCAACCAATGGCAGTGGCAGATATTTATAGCCGATGCCAGGCCACGCTAACCCATTTGCGAAAGCTGGAACAGGCGGGATTAGTCCGTTTTGGGGCCGAGGAGGTATGGCGTGATCCGTTGGCAGATCGGGATTTTATCCCGGCCGAAGCCCCCTTGCTGACAATGGATCAAACCCGTGCCTGGGGGCGGGTGAAAGTTGCCATGATCGAAGCGGAAGGGGAAACCGGGGAACGACTGGTGACCACCCCTTTTTTGTTGCACGGGGTGACAGGCAGCGGCAAAACAGAAATTTATATGCGAGCTATCGAGTACGCACTGTTGCAGGGGCAAACGGCCGTTGTTCTGGTGCCAGAAATCGCCCTCACCCCACAAACCGTGCGCCGATTTGCCGCCCGTTTTCCAGGTCGGGTGGCTGTGTTGCACAGCCGCCTCAGCGAGGGGGAACGGTATGACACCTGGCGGCGAGCGCGGCAAAAGCTGTTTGATATTATTGTCGGGCCTCGTTCAGCCCTGTTTACCCCCCTCCCCAACCTGGGTGTCATTATTGTAGACGAGGAGCATGACCCCAGCTACAAACAAACACCACCCGTGCCACCCCCCTACTACCACGCCAGAGAAACGGCCGTTGAGTTGGGGCGTATCACCGGAGCCACCGTTATCCTGGGTAGTGCCACCCCCGATTTAGTCACCTATCACCGGGCCAGAAGCGGCCGTTACCAATTGTTAGAGCTACCCAAACGGGTCATGGGGCATCGGCAACGGATTGAAGGCCAGGCAGAACGGTTACACGTCATATCACGTTACCAGAAAACGGCCGATGACCCCGATAACGCCCTCACCATCCCCCTGCCCCCCATCCAGGTGGTAGATTTGCGCCAGGAGCTACGGGCAGGCAATCGTTCCATCTTCAGCCGCGCCCTGGACGAAGCCATCACCGAAACGTTGGAGCGCAAAGAGCAAGCCATTTTGTTCCTCAATCGGCGTGGCACCTCCACCTTTGTCATTTGTCGTGACTGTGGCTACATTGCTCGCTGCCCCCGTTGCGACATGCCCCTCACCTACCACCGCCCCCACCTGATGCTGGTTTGCCACCATTGTGGTCGGCGCGAACAACCCCACACCGAGTGCCCACAATGTGGTTCTAAACGTATTCGGTATTTTGGCCTAGGCACAGAAGAAGTTGAAACGCTGGCCCAACAGCGTTGGCCGCAAGCCCGCATCACCCGATGGGATCGTGATACCACCGCCGGGCGAAACACGCACGAACAACTGCTTGCCAGTTTTATCAACCAGGAGGCAGATATTCTCATTGGCACCCAGATGATTGCCAAAGGGTTAGATTTGCCTCTGGTGACGTTGGTTGGGGTGATTTCGGCCGATGTCTCTTTGGGTTTACCCGATTATCGCACCGGGGAAAGGGCGTTCCAGATATTGGCCCAGGTGGCCGGGCGGGCCGGGCGGGGGCTGTTAGGCGGCCGGGTTATTATCCAGACCTATCAGCCAGATCATTATGCCGTTCAGGCAGCGGCCGATCATGATTATGCCAGTTTTTACATCGAGGAGATTCGTTTCCGCACCCAGCATAGCCTTCCCCCGTTCCGCCGTATGGCACGACTGGTTTTAAGCGACCCGGTGGACGAACGAGCGAAAGAAAAAGCTGAGGAGTTAGCCAAAGGGTTGCGGCTGCATGTGCGGGAGAAGGCTCTGGTAACAACCGAGGTTTTAGGCCCAACCCCGCCATTTTTTAACCGCATAGACGGCCGTTATCGCTGGCAAATCATCATTCGCACCCCCGACCCTACCCGCCTGTTCGCCGATTTCCCCATCCCCAAACCCTGGATTATAGACATAGACCCCGTTTCAACGCTGTAGCCGTTTATCGGAAAAGTCGCAACGGAACGCAGATGGCGCGAGGATCACGGATTTTTACAGATTTTTGGGTCTTTCGGATTTTGTGGGGTTTACCGTGAAACGTAAGACGTGAAACGTGAAATTTCCCTGGTCACGTTTCACGTTTTACGTTTCATTCGTTGTCACCCCCCTGACTTCCCAAAGAACCAGATTTTTTTCTCTTGTCTTATCTGGCAGTAGGTTTGCGACCAGGTGGATAAACCAATGCCCTCGGGCCGACTCGAACGGCCAACCTGCGCGTTAGGAGTGCGTCGCTCTATCCTTTGAGCTACGAGGGCCATGAACATTTGCCAATTGGCGGCTAAAAAATGAAAATTAGACGACTTACAAAACTGGGATTGGAGATTAACGATTGGTTCAGTCTCCAATCTCCAATCCCTAATCTCTTATAGGTGATTTAATCCGCGTTCCTAAAATTATAACAGGAGCATAACATGATTTCAAAACACCCCCAGCTACCCCTGTTTGTTTATGGCACTTTGCTGCCTGGGCAGCCGAATTATGCCTTGTTACAGGGTTATGTGATGGCCCATGAACCGGCCTGGTTTGAAAACGGCCGTTTGTATGACATGGGGTACTATCCGATGATGGTGGAACAACCCGGTTGCATCGTCAAAGGGGCGGTTTTAACCCTTCATCCCAGAACCTATGAACAGATTATCAACAACCTGGATAGTTTGGAAGGGTACAACCCCCTTAACCTGGCAGATTCAATGTACCATCGGCTGCCGCGTGTGGTGAAAACAGCAAACGGCCGTTCCCTTGCCGTTTGGGTCTACCTGGTGCAAACCCATCAAGTGACTGGCCTGGAAGCCATTGACAGCGGTGATTGGGCCGGGCACTTAACCGAACGAGAAACCCGGCGAGCCGCCTGGCGAGCAATGGTGAGGGGGCGGTAGTTTCACGTTTCACGTTTCGCCGAGTTGGGCTGTGATGTCGGAAACGGCCGTTTGTGGGTCGGTGGGTT